>JAAZLP010000238.1 GCA_012799265.1 Phyllobacteriaceae bacterium
ACCGAGCCTACCAGCTATCAGGCAGGCGATCTTGAGCCAGCTCAGTCAGCCGCCGCCGCCCAACTGTCCTCACTGTCGTAGGAAGTGGCGAAGAATACTCAGCAGACTTCTGCCAAAGTAGTGCTAGTCCTTGATGCGAAATTCCGGACACGTTGGCGCCCGCGAGAGCTCGACGGCGTTCTGCGCGATGTTGTCGACGGCAGAGGGTATGGCCAAGCCGGTCGGCGAGTCTTCATCCTGCAGCCGGCGGGTCCGGTGGTCCAGGAACCGACGTCACCTCTGGGATGGGGACGCGATTGCGACTATGGACAGAACCATCCTTCCAACCATAGCGAAGGGGCAGTCCGCATGTCTCCGCACCCGAGGGACTGGCACAATCTGCACCGGTTGGTCGCGATGGAGCTGCAAGCAAGCTTTCCGACACCGCGACACCTCGATGGTGAAAACTGGCAGAGCGACAGCTTTTGCATCAGTTGCGGCCAACGCCACGAAGTAGCCGACGTCAGGCGTCACCTAACGCAGAGGGGTCGAGACTACTGGGACCTCACCTGTCACGATTGCGGCCTGACGACGCGGCGGACCCATTGCTTTTCCGGATGCGGCACGCCCCTTTTCAAGAATGGGTTGATCCTGACCTATCATAGAACCATTGCAGACCAGCTGACTAACGTCGCCTGCCCATGTTGCGGTGAGTTCTTTGATCGTGACATCCACCAAGAGGACAACTACCGCGGCAGCTTTGGGTGACTAACAAAGCCCGCAGAACTTCGGCCCCTCTTGCTTCCACAGTGCTTCCACGGGCGGCGGAAACGCAAACGCCGCCCCGGAGGGCGGCGTTCAAGCGTTTGATAACGCGAAGGAATTTGGTTGCGGGAGTAGGATTTGAACCTACGACCTTCAGGTTATGAGCCTGACGAGCTACCGGGCTGCTCCATCCCGCGTCAATCACTGCGCCGGGGCGCGGTGTGAGGGCTATATAGGGGGGTAAATCGCAGACCTCAACCCCTCTTCGACATCTGGTGACGCTTTTTTGACAGGCTGGGGAAAGATGGGGCGGCAATCATCGCCAAATGCCGCTCAAAGGCTTCCATGGAATGGGGAGCTGGTCTAGGTTCCGGCGCCTTCCAATCTCATCTCGGAACATCCTTATGCAGATCAAAACCCTTGGCCGTACTGGAATCTCTGTGACCGACATCTGCCTCGGTACCATGACCTGGGGAAGTCAGAACACGGAAGCCGAGGGACACGATCAGATCGCCATGGCGCGCGATGCCGGGATCACTTTCATGGATACCGCCGAGCTCTATGCCGTGCCCGGCAGTGCGGAAAGGAGCGGGCGCACAGAAGAAATCATCGGCAACTGGTTTGCTGCACACGGTGATCGTGACAAGTGGGTGTTGGCGAGCAAGATTGCCGGGGGTGGCAATGCCCATATTCGCGGGGGGGCTCGACCCGATGCAGCCTCAGTGCGTTCGGCGCTGGAAATCAGCCTCAAGCGCCTCAAGACCGATTATGTCGATCTCTATCAGGTGCATTGGGCAGCCCGCGGCCACTACCATTTCGAGAACTACTGGTCTTACGCCCCGCACAAGCAAAACACGGCTGATGTGCTGGCCAATATCACCGAAGTACTGGAAACGCTGGGGGATCTGGTCAAGGAAGGCAAGGTCCGGGCGATCGGGCTTTCCAACGAAACGACCTGGGGCATTGCCCAGTGGTTACGGATTGCCGACCAGATGGGCCTGCCGCGCGTGGCAACCGTGCAGAACGAATACAACCTCATCCGTCGCATGTTCGATCATGATCTGGCTGAGCTCAGCCATCACGAAGATGTCGGATTGCTCGCCTATTCGCCGCTGGCTGGTGGTCTTCTCACCGGCAAATACCAGGACGGCGCGACGCCCAAGGGGAGCCGCAAGGACTATCAGAAGGGGTTCTGGCGCCTTAACCCGCATTCAGAAGAAGCTGTCGCACGCTATCACGCGCTGGCAACCAAGCATGGTCTCGACCCGATCCAGATGGCCATTGCGTTCTGCCGCAGCCGTCCCTTCATGGCCTCGACCATTATCGGGGCAACCAGCACGGCGCAGCTGCAGCAGGTGCTGGGGGCAATCGACCTCACGCTCTCGCCCGAAGTACTGGCGGATATTGATGCGATCCACCGCCTGCAGTCGCGCCCGATCTGAGCTGTGCATAGCCAGAGGAGGATTGTGAGCCAACGACGGTGGCATGTTATCTAATCGCCACTGAACCGAGCAGCGGAGACCGAAGTGACTACGACCCTGATCACCTCGATATTCCCGCTGCTCTGCTATTTTGCCTACAACATCATCGTACCGTTGATCGAAAAACGGCGGCCGTCGCTATCAGTGATCATGAACATGCAGCGCCGGCGCTGGGTGTCGAATGCCACGAGGCGTGAGACGCCCTTCGACGCTATTCTGTCGGGTAATATCATGGGGTCGGTCAGCTTTCTGGCGTCGACCTCAGTGCTGCTGGTGCTGGCGGTCTTTGCCGTCTTCGGACAATTGTCGGCGCTGATGGAGGCGCTGGACTCGCTCTCGCTCGACCGGACCTATTCTGTGCTGGATGTGCAGATCCATCTGGCGGTTATGCTGGCCATGTTTGTTCTGGCCTTTTTTGCCTTCACCCTGTCGCTGCGCCAGTTTAACCATTTCTGCATCATGCTCGGGGCGATCGAGCATGACCGGATCACGACCGACGAAGAGATTGACGCCATTACGCGCATGAATGCTCTTGGCGCCAAGAACTTCAACAGCGGCATCCGCGCCTATTATTTCTCGGTGGCGACGGTTGCCTGGTTCGTTGCCGAGTGGCTGGGGGTCGCGACATGCCTCATCACCATTTTGGTGCTGGCGCATCGCGAGTTCTTCTCCTCGGCGCACCGCACCGCTGCCTCCGCCGCCGTGATCGCGGCGCGGGCGCGCAAGGCCAAGACAGAAGGCTGATCAGTCCTTCTTGCGACTGAGCTCGATCATGCGCTCCACCGCGAGGCGTGCGGGCGGGATAATCTCCTCTGGAATGATCACTTCCTCGCTCATGGTGTGAAGCGACCAGAGGACGTTTTCGAGATTGATCCGCTTCATATGCGGGCAGATGTTACAGCCCCGCAGGAAGTCGACGCCCGTGGTCTCGCTGGCCACATTGTCCGACATCGAGCACTCGGTGACCATGACAACGCGCGGCGGCTTGTTGGTCTTGACCCAGTCGATCATGGCGGCAGTGGAGCCGGCGAAATCAACGGCATCGATGACTTCGGGCGGACATTCGGGATGCGCAATGATCTTGGCCGTCGGATAGGCGTGGCGCAGCTCGGAAATGTCTTCCGCGGTGAAGGTTTCATGCACCTCGCAGGCGCCGGCCCAGGTGACGATCTTCTTATGGGTCTTCTTAGCCGTATTCGCCGCCAGATATTGATCGGGGATCATGATGACGGTGTCGCCTTCGACGCGATTGACGATGTCGAGCGCGTTTGAAGAGGTGCAGCAGACATCCGTCACCGCCTTCACGGCGGCTGACGTGTTCACATAGGTGACCACTGGGGCGCCGGGATATTTGGCGCGCATGGCCAGAACGTCTTCGGCGGTGATGGATTCGGACAGGGAGCAACCGGCCCGGCTGTCGGGAATGAGAACCGTCTTTTCCGGGTTCAGCAGCTTCGAGGTCTCGGCCATGAAGTGCACACCGCACTGGACGATGACCGACTGCTTTACCTTGGTGGCTTCAATGGCCAGTTGCAGGCTGTCGCCCACGACGTCGGCGACGCCGTGATAGATCTGAGGTGTCTGGTAATTATGCGCGAGGATGACGGCGTCGCGTTCCTGCTTGAGCCGATTGATCTGGAAAATCAGCGGGGCATAGAAGGGCCATTCGATCTCGGGGATCTTGTTACGGACGCGCTCAAACACCTTATCGGTGGCGCGTTCGACGGCCTTAGAGAAGCTAAGATCATAGCTATCGGCAAGAATGGCGCGCGCTTCGGCGAGCGGGGTGAGGGCGTTAATCTGCTGAACCAAGGAATCCTCCCGCTGCGAACGAGGCGGAACCTAAGGATTTTTGACTTTGATTTCAATGAATCGCCTTGCGAGAATTGGCACAGCCGCCTAACCCTGCGTCAGATTGTTCCAGAGATAGGGTCGAACCATGCCGCAGGACGCCAACGCCATCCGCTCCATTCTGTCGCTCGCTCCTGTGGTGCCGGTGATTGTGCTCGATGATGTCTCCAAGGCGCGGCCGCTGGCCGAGGCGCTGGTTGCCGGTGGCCTGCCTGTTCTGGAAGTGACCCTGCGCACGCCGAACGCGCTCAAAATTATCGAGGAAATGGGCAAGGTGACCGGCGCCATCGTGGGTTCGGGCACGGTGCGCAACGAAGCCCAGATCAAGCAGTCCGTGGATAGTGGCTGTCAGTTCATGGTGTCGCCCGGCGCTGCGCCGCGCCTGCTCGATGCCGCTGAAGACGTGACCATTCCACTGTTGCCGGGCATTGGCACCCCGACCGAGGCCATGGCGGCCTCGGAACGTGGCTATTCCTTCCTCAAGTTCTTTCCCGCTGAGGCCATGGGCGGCGCACCGGTGCTCAAGGCTTTTGCCTCGCCGCTTTCGGACATCACCTTCTGCCCGACCGGCGGGATCGATATGGAAAAGGCAAAGACCTACCTCAAGCTTCCCAATGTCATCTGCGTTGGCGGCAGCTGGATCATGCCCAATGACGCGATCGAAAGCGGCGATTTCGCTCGGATCGAGACGCTTGCGCGTGAAGCCAGCGCGCTCCGGGGATAGGGGTGCGCCCGCTCGGGCCCAGTGTTCTTTCTGGCATGCTCGCAATGAGCCTGCCTGCAATGGCGGAGACGACGCATATCGCCGTCGCCGCCAATTTTACCGCCGTGGCTGAAACGCTTGCCGAGCTTTTCGAGGCCGAGACCGGACATGAGGCGGTTCTAAGTTTTGGTTCTACCGGGCAGCTTTATGCCCAGATCACCCACGCGGCCCCGTTTGATGTTTTCCTGGCAGCGGACCTGTCGCGGCCAGAGCGGGCGATTGCCGACGGGTTTGCCGTTGAGGGCAGCTTATTCGTCTATGCCGAGGGACGGCTCGCGCTCTACGGGCCGGGGCGCGATCTCGGCGATGGCGTCGCTGCGCTGCGCAGTGATTTTTCCAGGCTTGCCATCGCAGATCCGGGGGCAGCGCCGTACGGACTGGCCGCAATGGAAACCTTGGCCGCGCTGGACCTGCTGGAAACCGTGACGCCCAGGCTCGTGCAAGGCGAAAACATCGCCCAGACACTGCAGTTCGTCGAAAGCGGCAATGCTGAATTGGGGTTCGTTGCCGCGAGCCAGGTGCTCCGCAAGGGTGATCAGTGGCTCGTGCCGGCCACACTGCATGGGCCGATTTCCCAAGGGGCTGTGCTGCTTGATGCGGGGGCGGACAACGCCGCGGCAATCGCCTTTCTTGATTTCCTCAGCACTGAAGCGGCGGTCGCCGTGATCGAGGCTGCGGGCTATTCGGTGCCGTGATGGAGGCTGGCGAACTTCTGTCTCCCGTCATTCTGACAATGGCGCTGGCGGGTTGCGTCACCTTAATCCTGCTCATCATTTCGACGCCGATTGCGTGGTGGCTGGCGCATGGTAGAGGGAAGGGGCGGGAGGTCGTCGCTGCGCTGGTGACACTGCCCCTGGTCCTGCCGCCGACAGTGCTTGGATTTTACCTTCTCCTGGCCTTGGGGCCCTTTGGTCCCGGTGGGGCGCTGGCGGGGCTTTGGGGCGCCCGCACGCTGGCATTTTCCTTTGCCGGCCTGGTCATCGGCGGCGTGGTCGCCTCGCTCCCTTTCATGGTCCAGCCCCTGCGCAATGCCTTCGCGGCGATTGAGCCGGAGGTGCTTGAGGTTTCCGATACTCTGGGCGCGTCGCGCTGGCAGCGCTTTCTGCGTATTGCCCTGCCGCTGGCGCGCCCCGGCTATCTTGTGGGCGGGATCATGAGCTTTGCCCATACAATGGGGGAGTTCGGCGTTGTCCTGATGATCGGCGGCAATATTCCGGGTCAGACCAAAGTGCTTTCCATCGCCATTTACGACTTCGTCGAGCGGCTGGAATGGGACAAGGCCCATGTGCTGGCGGGCGGCATGGTTGTATTTGCCTTCGTCGTCATTCTGGCAACGCTGATGATCAATCGGGACCCGTCGCGCCCGCTCCGTTAGCCTGTATTGACCACTAACATGTTAGTTGCTAGGGCAAGCCTATATACGTTGGGGTACTTGAATGTCTGCCATCGACAAGGTTCTGACCGTTGACGAAATGATGCGTCTTGCGCGGCGTCGGGTCCCCAAGATGTTCTTCGAATATGCCGATAGCGGGTCCTATACGGAGGGGACCTATCGGGAAAACGAGAGTGACTTTTCCAGGATCAAGCTCAACCAGAAGGTGGCGGTAAACCTGGAGGGGCGCAACCTCAAGGTCTCCATGCTGGGCAAGGAAATCACCATGCCCATCGCCATCGCCCCAGCGGCGACTGGCGGCATGCAGACCGCAGACGGTGAGATCAAGGCGGCCAAGGCGGCCGAGAAGTTCGGTATTCCCTTCACGCTCTCCACGATGAGCGTCTGCTCGATCGAGGATGTTGCCGAGAACACGACGGCGCCCTTCTGGTTTCAGCTCTATGTGATGCGCGACCGGGATTTCATCAATCGCCTCATCGACCGCGCTAATGCGGCCAAGTGTTCGGCGCTGGTGCTGACCATGGATCTCCAGATCCTCGGGCAGCGGCACAAGGACATCAAGAACGGCCTCGCGACCCCGCCAAAATTCACACCTTATTCGATCTGGCAGATGATGCAGCATCCGATGTGGTGCGCGCGCATGCTGGGGACGAAACGGCACACATTCCGTAATATCGTGGGGCATGTAAGCGGTGATCACGATCTGGCGTCGCTTTCGGCCTGGACATCCAGCCAGTTCGATCCAACGCTCAACTGGAGCGACGTGCGCTGGGTCAAGGAGCGCTTTGGCGGACCGGTGATCGTCAAGGGTGTGCTTGATCCCGACGACGCGCAGGCGGCTATCGACAACGGCGCCGATGCCATTGTCGTCTCCAACCATGGGGGACGCCAGCTGGATGGCGCGCCGTCCACCATCCGCGTCCTGCCGGAGATTGTCGACCGTGTGGGCCAGAAAACCGAGGTCTATCTCGATAGCGGCATCCGCTCGGGACAGGATGTCCTCAAGGCGCTGGCCTATGGCGCAAAGTCCACCTTCATCGGTCGGCCCATGCTCTATGGTCTGGGAGCGGGCGGTGAGGCCGGGGTGACGCGCGTGCTCGAAATCCTGCGCAAGGAACTCGATACGACCATGGCGCTGTGCGGGGAGCGCGACATTCTCAATGTTGGCCTCCACAATATCTATTCCAACGATATCCCGCCCCGAAACGCGCCCAAGCGGGGCTAGAGCTCGCGATAGTTCTCGTGCGGCTCGACCGGATTGAGCTGGGAAAAGATGACGCTGGCCAGCGCTTCAAGCGCCTCGGGGGGCTGGTCGCTGACAATGGTGCAACTGATGGCTTCGTCTGACCAGTAGAGCGCGGTTTCCGCGCCCAACCGCACCATCTCGAATTCCGGCCCGTCGATGCCAGTCGCGGGAGTGACGTAAAGCGTCAGTCGCTCGCCGGACGCAGTCTCATACATCAGCTGGGCAGCGCGGCCGCCGGGCAAGGCCGGCGCGGGGAGCAGGCGCCCGCCGAGGAAGGTGAAGCCTTGGCCCGTGAGATCAGGCATGGCGAGGCGGGTGGAAAGACGGTCGGAGAGCCAAGTGGACAGGTGCTCGGTATCGTCGCTCGCGACCTCCACCGCATGGCGATTTTCCGCGACATAGACAGTGTGTGCGCTGACAGCATCTGCGATGAGGCGATTGTAGAGCGCAGGCGCATCGGTGGGCCGCAATAGCCAACCGGCGGTAATGCCTATACCCAACAGAGCAACGATCATCGCAGCCTGTGCCATTGCCTGCCAACGACGGCGCTGCACCAAGAGTGCCAGGCGATGAGGATCGAGGCGGGCCGGCACGGGTGCATTGCCGATGGCCGGGTAGAGCGCGCGCATAGTGTCGGCCTGGCGCCGCATGGTGTCCAGTTCGCCGGCAGTTTCCGGATTGGTGGCAAGATGGGTCTCGACGTCAGCGCGAGCAGCGGGATCAAGCTGCTCGTCGAGATAGGCCATCAGGATGTCACGATTGATCGCACTCATTTGACAGTCCTCAGGCGAGGCTCGTTTGTGGCGCCGGTCAGCTGGCGCAGGGTGGTGCGCGCGCGACCGAGGCGGCTCATGAGCGTACCCACCGGGATCTGCAGGATGTCGGCGGCTTCCTGATAGGCAAGGCCTTCCAGTGTCACGAGCAGCAGGGCCTCCTTTTGGTCAAGTGGCAGGGTTTCGATGTGGCGGGCAAGCTCGACCAGCGCCATGTGGCCAGGCTGAGGGGCGGGCGTGCCGAGATCGGCTATCGTATTCAGGTCTACGCGTTCGCCGCGGCGACGTTCGGCGCGGCGGGCATTGCGATGGAGGTTGGTGAGGATCGTGAAAAGCCAGGGCCGCAGCGGTCCTCGCGGGCGGAAAAGACTGCGCCGCGAGATGGCTCGCTCAAGACAATCCTGGACCAGATCATCGGCGTGGTCGAGATTGTGGGTGAGCGCGCGGGCGTAGCGGCGCAAGGCCGGTACGCAGGCTTCCATCTCGTCCAGAAAATCGACCACGCCGTCCTCGCTATGCGGGACTATTCGATAGCAAGATGCCAGACGCCACCCACACCGTCACCGGAGATGTCGCCGGGAGCCAGGTCATCGACCCAATAATAGAGAGGCCAGCCCTTATAGGCCCACATCTTGGTGCCATCGGTGCGCTCCACCACGGTAAAATCGCCTTCGTCAGCGGCGGTCTCTTCTGCGAAAAGCGGCGGCCACTTGGCGGCGCAATCATCATAGCAATTGCTGACGCCTGGCTCGTCCTTGTCAAAGATGTAGAGCGTCATGCCATTGGCATCGGTCAGCACCATCTTGCCGCCGATGTCAGTGGATTTGACCGCCCCGTCCAGGTAGTCGGCGGCGAAGGCGGAAGAGGCAGTAAGGGCGAGCGCGGCAGCGCCCAGGATCAGAGAACGAATGTGCATGGGGTTTCTCCTCGTTCGGCCCCGGCAATTCGAGGCCATAATGAGAGAACACCGCAGAGCGGTCGTTAATCCCCGCCCCAACAACAATTGTTTGCCAGGACCAACTTGATCGAGAATTTTCTGGTTGGTGCAACAACATGCTGGACAGCAATCAAGCGGATTGCTTTGTTAGCGATGACTGGTGCGCATGACCCTGGGAGAGGGGCGCAGCAGATGCGGCGCATGGCGCCATAAGGGAGAAGAGATTTATGAAAAGACGTGAGTTCTTCAAGTCGGCGACTGCTGCCACGGTCGGCGTTGCTGCTGCTGGAGCGCTGGCCGCACCGGCGATTGCCCAGGGCAATATCACCTGGCGCATGGTGACGACCTGGCCGAAGAATTTTCCGGGCATGGGCACTGGCGCACAGAAGTTCGCCGACCGTGTTGGCCGGGCGACCGGTGGCCGTCTGACCATTCAGGTCTATGCGGCCGGCGAACTGGTGCCGGGCCTGCAGGCGCTGGACGCCGTGATCGATGGCTCGGCAGAAATGAGCCATGGCACGCCCTATTACTGGCAGAACAAGAGCCAGGGCCTGAGCTTCTTCACCGGCGTGCCGTTTGGCATGACCAGCCGCGAGCTCACCGCATGGGTCCGCTATCTCGGCGGCCAGGAATTGTGGGACGAAATCTACGATCAGTTCGGCCTCAAGGGTTTCCTGTCGGGTGACACGGGCACCCAGGCCGGTGGCTGGTTCCGCAATGAGCTGACCGGGGTTTCCGACCTTCAGGGTCTGCGCTTCCGCACCCCGGGCCTGGGTGGCCAGGTTTGGGCCAAGCTCGGCGCTTCGGTGACCAACCTTGCCGCCGGCGAAATTTTCGCTGCGCTACAGTCGGGCACGCTCGATGCGGCCGAATTCGTGGGGCCGTTCCAGGATCTGGCGCTGGGCTTCCACCAGATCGCCAAGAACTACTACTTCCCGAGCTTCGTGGAGCCGGGGCTGGCTACCGAGATCGTGGTCGACAAGGCCAAGTTCCAAGAGCTGCCAGAGGATCTGCAGGAAATCATCACGGTCTTCTCGCAGGCAGGCTATGACGACATGGCTTCGGACATGTATGCGAACGACCCCCGTGCCCTGCGGGCACTGGTCGATGAGCACGGCGTGCAGGTCAAGCGTTTCCCCGAGGAAATCATTGAAGCCGGCGCCAAGGCATCGATGGAACTGATCAGCGAGATCCGTGACGGCGGTGATGAAATGACCAAGCGCGTGGCGGAAAGCTTCGTGTCGGCATTCAACCTGCTGCGCGAGCGCACGGAAGGCACTGACATGCCGTTCCTGGCCGCCCGCGAGAAGTACATCACCTTCTCCTAAGCGTAATCCAACGCGTCACACCGGGGCCCATGGCTCCGGTGTGTTTTCTGCGCGCTACACGCCGCCAAGGTTTGGGCGCCGTAAACCTTCCATATCAACCGAAAATTCAAGCTAACTTCGTACCAAGACGCTTGGTAAGGCGTGTTGGAGTTAGCTGCCATGATCGGTTCCGAAGATATTCCGGCAGAGATTCTCAACGCGCTCCTGTCCAGCATGTTCGAGATTTCGCCTATCGCCATGTCGATCACCTCGAGCAATGGCAAGGATTCCCGCTATCTCCGAGTGAACCAGGCTCATCTTCAGCTTGTGGGGCGAGAGTGGTCCGAACTACAGGGCGTCAGGGTTGCCCAAACCGTCGTGCGCGAGGACGAGGCGCGCGCCCGCAGACACAGGCGGCTCGCCGAAGAGGGCGGCTATGTGGGCGAATATGTCGAAATCAAGCACGCTGATGGGCGGATGGTGCCCACGCTGATCTCGGCCCAGCGCAGCATTATCAATGATGTGCAATATGACGTCGAAATCATCGTCGACATCTCCACCCGGATCGACGAGCAGCGGGCGCATGAGGAGCGCCTGGCACAGCTTGCGCGGACCGACGTTGTCACGGACCTGCAGAACCGCCTGGCATTCGAGGAGCGTCTGGCCGAGCTGACCGAGAGCCGCGAGGACGGGCGGCAACCAACGCTGGCACTGCTTGATCTCGACGGGTTCAAGAAAATCAATGACGAGCATGGGCACGATGCGGGCGACGCCGTGCTGCATATGGTGGCGCAACGGATTGCGCAGACGTTGCGGGAGGGCGATTTCGTTTCCCGCATCGGTGGGGACGAATTTGCCATTCTCTATAACCCGTCGTCCGGCAGTGTTCCCGCGTCGCGGTTTGACGCGATTGCACAGGCGGTGAGGGAGCCCATGGAGATCGATGGGAAACTGATAGCGGTTGGTGTGTCGATCGGTTCGGCGCAACTTGCGCCTGGCGAAAATGCGGCTGACCTGTTCCGGCGCGCGGACGGCCAGATGTATGACGCCAAGAAGCGGCAGAGCGCAGGCGCTCGGCGCTAATTGCCTAGTGCGATCAGTCAGAATGGTTGCGCCGCCCATGGGGCGGCGCGAAGTCACGTTCAGTTATAAAGCATCCTGGGCAGCCAGGTGATCAGGTCAGGGAACATGAACAGGGTTACCAGTGCCGAGATCTGCAGGAGCACGAAGGGTATGACGCCCTTGTAGATCATGCCGGTGGTTATGCTCGAAGGGGCCACACCGCGCAGGTAGAACAGGGCGAAGCCAAAGGGCGGGGTAAGGAAGCTGGTTTGCAGGCTCACGCCCACCATGACGCCAAGCCAGATCGGATCGACACCGAGAGCCAGAAGCACCGGTGCGGTGATCGGGATCACGATGAAGATAATCTCGAACGTGTCGAGGATGAAGCCCAACAGGAACATCACCAGCATGACGATGACGATGGCCCCCACCGTGCCGCCCGGCATGGATGAGAGGAATTCATGTACCAGCGCGTCACCACCCATCATGCGGAACACGACGGAGAATACTGCCGCACCGAACAGAATGATGAAAACCATTGAGGTGATGGTGGCAGCAGAGATCACGACCTGCTTGAGGATCGTGAAATTGAGCTTGCCGCGCATCAACGCCAGGATCAGGGCGCCAACAGAACCCACAGAGGCCGCCTCGGTCGGGGTGGCGATACCGCCCAGGATCGACCCGAGCACGGCCACGATCAGCAGCAGCGGTGGCACGAGGGCGACAATGACTTCGCGCCACAGGGTCTTTCTCTCTTCCTCTGGCACCGGCGTGGCGGGCGCTGATTTCGGATCGAGCCAGGCCTTGATGATGACGTAGATGGCGTAGAGGACGACGAGCAACAGGCCAGGAATAAGGGCGCCGGCAAAGAGCGAGCCGACCGACACGGGTTCAGGTGCAAAATTGCCCTTCTCCATCTGCACTTGGGCATTGATGCCCGAGAGCATGTCGCCCATGAAGATGAGTACTGTCGAGGGCGGGATGATCTGCCCCAGAGTGCCGGAGGCGCAGATGACGCCGGTGGCCAGCTTTGGGTCGTATCCTGCGCGCATCATGGCGGGCAGCGAGATCAGGCCCATGGTGACGACCGTTGCGCCAACGACACCGGTGGAGGCGGCCAGCAGGGCGCCCACAACGATCACGGACAGGGCGAGGCCGCCGCGCAGATTGCCAAACAGCTTGCCCATGGTGAGCAGCAGTTGCTCGGCAATGCCGCTTCGCTCGAGCATCACGCCCATGAAGACGAAGAGCGGCACGGCGACCAGCACTTCATTGGTCATGAGGCCGATATAGCGACCGGCCAGGGAGCCATAGTTGGACGGGTCATAGACGCCGAGCCACCAGCCGACGAGGCCGAAAATGATTGCGGTGCCGGCCAGGGAGAATGCGACCGGGAAGCCGAGCATGAGGACGCCGATGACGCCCACGAACATGAGGGCGGCGAGGATCTCGCCGATAAGGACGGGATCCATCAGTGCGCTTCTCCTGCGTCTTCAATGTTGTAGCGAAGTTTGGTGGGCAGCAGGTCTTCGCGGTTGGCCAGCACGAGGATCGAGCGGGCTGCCATGGCAATGCCCTGCAGGGCCACCAGCACTGCAAAGCCGATGATGAAGCTCTTGAGCACGAAGAGGCCGGGCATGCCGCCGATATTGGACGAGCCTTCGTAATAGCTCCACGAACGGGCTACGGCCGGATAGCAATATTGCACGACCACATACATGAAGGGCAGCAGGAAGACGATGACGCCGAAAAGGTCAGCAATTGCCTTCCGCCGCAGGGAGGCTGGCCGGTAGAAAATGTCGACGCGGACATGGTCGTCGCGCAGCAGGGCAAAGCCGGCCACGCCAGTGAACATCGCGCCGGAGAGCCAGACGTAAAGATCCTGCACCCAGAGGGTCGAGGTGTTGAAGAAGTAGCGCTGCACCACGACGGTGAAGCAGACCAGCACACAGGCCAGTGCCAGCCATGATAGAATTTGGCCCACAAGCCAATTAATAGCGCTGATCCCGCGGATCAGCGCTGCCAGCCCCTGCATAGGCGCCTCCCTTTTCCCTAAGCGTCTTCCCCGTGACGCTAACGTGTCGATTGAACACCATCCATGTGGTTGGTCAACACGTTACTAGAGAAACAGAGGCGGTTTTAGGCGTCTATTGCGCTCTGGCAACTAGAGCCTGGTTCAGGCCTGTGCGCTTGCTTGCTTGAGCTGGTTGTACAGGCCAATTATTTGATTGCGTTCAAATGTTTGGCCGTCGATGCGGAGCATTGCCCCGCGCAGGCTCACAGGCGCAGCCTGCTCCATGGCGAAACTGAGGGCCTTGGCGCTCGAACGGAATGGACGGGGGCCCTGTGCGATGGCGGTAGCGCGGTCGCTACCAAGAAACAGTTCGCCGGGACGGTTCAAAATTGCGGTATTCATGTATCTTTTCTTCTTTGTTTTGGGCCTTTGCGGCCGACTTTCAGGCATATCCAAGCCATGCACCAAGCACGCGCTGTTGAAGCGCAGGCTAGAGCTGGAACATGTCAAACGGATGATGGTCTCGTGCCCAGGGCGAGAACGCATGGGCGCTGCAAATGTTGCAGTTGGCGAGATGTGATGGTCAGCCCAGCGGCTGGGGATCAGCGCCGCGACACGGCAATGCTGAACACATTGTTGGCGCTGGCCGTCTCGCCAGACTTTGTCGCCGAACTGGGAGACAAATCCACTTCCTCAACGACGCGTTCATTGCGCTCGTTGGATGACTGGACCCGGTAAAGCACCGGCCCCTTTTCGTGGGGCAGGCAGGCGATCACTTCGCACGTTCCAGCCGGACGATTGCTGTGACGCGGCGCAGAGCGCAGTTCGACCAGCTGACCGACCTTATAAATATGCGACATTGTTCGCCTCTTGTTAGCAATGGGGCACTCTGGGGCGCCCCCATTGCGTCAACTAAGCGAGCTGGACGTTGATCGCGGACTCGCGACCGTCACGACCCTGCTCGAGGTCATAGGTAACTTTCTGGCCATCAGCGAGGGCGGAAATGCCAGCACGCTCAAGCGCAGAAATATGGACGAAAGCGTCCTTGCCACCGGCATCCGGACTGATGAAGCCGAAGCCCTTGGTGGTGTTGAAGAATTTTACGGTGCCGTTGATCATGGTGATCTCTTTGTGTGGCTCGAAGCGAAGCAAACGAGCAATTACCTCCGTGCAATGCGCAACGGCGGCCTAAAAACGTTTGCAGATCGAAGGAAAGCCAAACAACTGGCGACGCCAGAAGGGTGAGTTCGCCAACAGGGGCAGAAACGTAATGTGCATAACATCGGCTTCAATTGCGTCCTTGTCAAGGCAAGGGCCTGTTTGCCGCACTTGCGTCGTCACCTCATGGATGCTTTAGCAGCGCTTTTCGTCTTGTCGGTGCCTCAGGGTGCCGCCCCAAATATCAGGCCCTCCATGATCCGGCTCGAAAGCATCGGTAAGCAAAACGGCAAACAGATCGTATTTATCGAGGCGTCGGCGTCGCTTCAGAAGGGCGAAAAGATCGGTCTGGTGGGGCCAAACGGCGCTGGCAAGACCACGCTGTTCCGTATGATCACGGGCGAGGAAGCGCCAGATGAGGGGCAGGTCTCGGTCGATCGCGGCGTTACCATCGGCTATTTCAGCCAGGATGTCGGCGATATGGACGGCCGCCCGGTTGTTGCTGAAGTGATGAATGGCGCGGGGCCAGTGAGCGAGCTCATGGCAGAGATGGCAGAACTCGAAGCCGCCATGGCAGACCCCAACAAAGCCGATGAGATGGACGCCATCATCGAGCGCTATGGCGATGTGCAGGGGCGTTTCCAGGAACTGGACGGCTATTCGCTGGACGGACGGGCGCGCGAAGTGCTGGCAGGGCTCGGCTTTTCGCAAGAGATGATGGATGGCGATGTCGGCGCGCTGTCGGGTGGTTGGAAAATGCGCGTGGCGTTGGCCCGCATTCTCCTGATGCGGCCCGATGTGCTGCTGCTCGACGAACCGAGTAACCATCTTGATCTCGAAAGCCTCATCTGGCTCGAGCAGTTCCTCAAGGACTATTCGGGCGCGCTGCTGATGACCTCGCACGACCGCGAGTTCATGAACCGCATTGTCAACAAGATCCTCGAAATTGATGCCGGCACGCTCACGAGCTACACCGGCGACTACAATTTCTACCAAAGCCAGCGCGAGATTGCCGACCGCAACCAGCAGGCGCAGTTTGAGCGTCAGCAGGCCATGCTGGCCAAGGAAATCGCCTTCATCGAGCGGTTCAAGGCACGCGCCAGTCACGCCGCTCAGGTGCAGAGCCGCGTCAAAAAGCTGGACAAGATCGACCGCGTCGAACCGCCGAAGCGCCGTCAGGTGGTGGCTTTTGAATTCCGTCCCGCCCCGCGCTCTGGCGAAGACATCGTGCTCGTCAAAGGCGTGCACAAAGCCTATGGCAGCAAGACCATTTATTCAGGGCTCGACTTCCATGTGCGCCGCCGCGAGCGTTGGTGCATTCTGGGCGTCAATGGTGCGGGCAAGTCGACACTGCTGAAGCTCGTGGCCGGCGCGAGTCAGCCGGATGCGGGCACGGTGGCGCGCGGCCCGAGCGTCAAGCTGGGCTATTTCGCGCAGCACGCCATGGATGTCATCGACGGCGACAGCACGATTTTCCAGACGCTGGAGTCATCCTTCCCACAGGCGGGACAGGCTCCGCTGCGGGCGCTGGCTGGATGTTTCGGTTTTTCGGGCGACGATATCGAAAAGAAGTGCCGGGTGCTGTCGGGTGACGAAAAGGCGCGTCTCGCGATGGCGCTGATCCTCTTTGATCCGCCGAACTTCCTCGTGCTCGACGAACCGACCAACCATCTCGATATCCAGACCAAGCAGATGCTGATCGAAGCGCTGTCGAATTTCGAAGGCACGATGCTCTTCGTCAGCCACGACCGTCACTTCCTCGCTGCGCTCTCCAACCGCGTGCTGGAACTGACGCCAGAGGGCGTGCATGCCTATCCCGGTGGCTATACGGAATATGTGACGGCAACGGGCCAGGAAGCACCGGGCCTGCGGAGCTAGAAGCCATTTGACGAAAGTGCTATGGGCTCCCCACTTCAAGGGAGCTTTGCATGTTCGTTGTCGGTGGTGAAAGCCTGATTGATCTGGTCCCCGTGTCTTCCGGAGCCGATGCGGAACGCATTGCGCTGGCAGGCGGCTCGCCGTTCAACTGCGCCATCGCGCTGGCCAAGCTGGGCAACGATGTGGGTTTTCTCTGCCCGATCAGCCAGGACGAGCATGGCGACCTGCTGCTGGCGCCGCTTCAGGCTGCGGGCGTTGAGGTGCTGCTGAAGGAACGCGTTGCAGCGCCAACCACCAAAGCCATCGTCACCTTCAACGAGAAGATGCAGGCCTCCTACGTTTTCGAACGCGGGGCGGACCATGCCTTCACCCGCCAGGGGCTGAGGGCGGCCCTCCCCAAGGCGGTGGAGCTTTACCAGATCGGTGGGTTCTCGCCGATCCTCGAACAGGACGCCGAAATTTGGATGGATGTGGTCAAGGCAGCCATCGGTCGGGGCGCGGTTGTCTCCTTCGATATCAATGTGCGCGAAAAGCTCGTCGATGACGAAGCTGGATATCGTGCCCGTCTCGATCAGTTTCTGGACCTTGCCCATCTCATCAAGCTTTCCGAGGAAGACCACGCATGGCTTGAACCCGGCCTGAGCGTCGAAGAGCACGCAATGCGCCTGCTGGAGCGCCCCAATTGTGAGCTGGTCGTGGTGACGCTGGGCGAACATGGAAGCCGCGCCTTCGGACGATCGGGCGAAGCCAATGCGCCGATCCATGCGCCCGAGGTCTTTGGCGATACGGTTGGCGCTGGTGACAGTCTCATGGCGGGGATCATCACCTGGCTGAGCGAAGAAGGTGCGCTCACTTCATCCGATCTGGGCGAGCTCGATGACGCGCAGCTCGCCAAGATGCTGCGCTTTGGCGCTGTCGTCGCCGGCATCAATTGCGGCCGCAAGGGTTGTCAGCCGCCGACCCGCGCCGAGGTAGACGCGGTTCTGGGCTGACAACTTCACGGGCGCATTGCGTGCGCCTCTTCCAGCGTGATTTCGGTATGCCGCTCCCATGATGGAGCGGCTTTGGGATAATCGAGCCGGAAGTGGCCACCCCGGCTTTCCGTTCGCTTGAGGGCGGCAGCGGCAACCAGCGTCGCTGACGTCGTCATGTTGAGATAGGCGGTGGTGACCTGCTCGGCATGCGCTTCGAGATGTGCAATCTCACCGAGGGCTTTCCTGAGCCCTTCGGCATCGCGCTCCACGCCGACAAGGTCCGACATGATGCGGCGCAGATCCTGTACCGCCACGGTATTGCGCAGCACGTCCTCGGCGCGATTGCCTTCCGCTTCGTCCCAGAAAATGCCCTTGAAAGGCGCGAGATCATGCGCGGCTTCGAGCCCGCCAATGTCTTCAGCAATGCGTGCGCCGTAGACGACCGCCTCGAGGAGTGAGTTGGACGCGAGGCGGTTGGCACCATGAAGGCCGGTGCAACTGGCCTCGCCGCAGGCCCAGAGGCCGGGCAGGGTCGTGCGGCCGCGCTCGTCGACCTTGACCCCACCCATATGGAAGTGGGCGGCGGGGGTGACTGGAATGGCGTCCTTGACCGGATCGATCCCGGCATCGAGGCAATATTTCGAGACCGTTGGGAAGCGGGTCAGAATGTCCGCGCCCAGCACCTTGCGGGTATCGAGAAAGACTTTTCGGCCAGCCTTGATCTGGCGGAAATTGGCGCGGGCGACGATGTCGCGCGGTGCCAGTTCGGCATCTGGATGAATGGCGGGCATGAAGCGCTCACCCAGATCATTGACCAGGATAGCGCCTTCGCCGCGCAGAGCTTCCGTTGCAAGCGGGGCCGGGTCCGCATTGGTGAGAATTGCCGTGGGGTGGAACTGCACGAATTCTGGGTCGGCAATGATGGCACCGGCGCGGGCCGCCATGCCCATGGCGTGGCCTCGTACGCCGGGCGGGTTTGTGGTGACTGCGTAAAGGCCGCCGAGACCGCCGGCTGCCAACACAGTGGCGCGGGCGCGGATATGGATGGGTTCGGAATAGCGGTCGCCCAGACGGCGGCAATAGACACCCACCACACGGCCATTCTCGCGGGCTAGGCTTAAGGCCGTGATGCCCTCTACGACGCGGATGGTCGGCGTCTTGCGCACCTGGGCGATGATGGCCTGCATGATGGCCCAGCCGGCGCGGTCGCCTTCCACCTTGACGATACGATTGGCCGAATGGGCGGCCTCGCGGCCGAGGGCGAAATTGCCGAAGTCGTCGCGATCAAAGGGCGTGCCCCAGCGGGCGAGGTCTTCAATGCGGGCAACGGCCTCTGCGGTGACGCTTTCGGCGATGCCGTGATCGACAATCCCGGCACCGGCCATTTCGGTGTCCTGCGCGTGGGCATGAGAGCTGTCGCCCTCTCCTATCGCGGCGGCAACGCCACCTTGGGCCCATGCGGAGGATGCGCCCGAGCCGAGCGGTTTGGGAGAGAGCACCGTGACTGGCCGTGGCGACATTTTGAGCGCCGTGAAAAGGCCAGCCAGCCCTGCGCCGATGATCAGGGTGCCGTCGGCGTAGAGCGTGTTGTCAAAACTGTTCATGGGCCCTCCCAGGTGGGAGGGCAGGGATAGCGCCTGCTTGCCCATGACGGCAAGGGCAAGCGTTTTCCGCCATTAGGCCAACGTGAAAAAAAGGGCCCCGTGGGGCCCTTTATGAGATCAGGCGTTCCACGCCTTGACGTTCTGTGTTTGCTCGCCGAGGCCATCGATGCCCAGACGCATGACATTGCCGGGCTTGAGCCAGACCGGTTCGGGCTTGATGCCCATGCCGACGCCGGGCGGTGTGCCGGTGGAGATGATGTCGCCTGGCTGCAGGCTCATGAACTGGCTGACATAGGAGACGATGGTTTTGACGTCGAAGATCATCGTCCTGGTATTGCCGTTCTGATAGCGCTTGCCGTCCACTTCGAGCCACAGGTTGAGGTTCTGCGGATCGGGGACTTCGTCCTTGGTGACGACCCACGGGCCGATGGGGCCGAAGGTGTCGGAGCCCTTGCCCTTGTCCCAGGTGCCGCCGCGGTCCATCTGGAAGGTCCGCTCGGAAACGTCGTTGATAAGGCAATAGCCAGCGACGTGATCCATGGCATCGGCTTGTTCGATATAGACGCCGGGCTTGCCAATGACGATGCCGAGTTCGACCTCCCAATCCGGCTTGTCGGAATTCTTGGGAATGATCACGTCGTCATTGGGACCAATGATGGCGCTGGTCGCCTTCATGAAGATGATCGGCTCTTTGGGGATTGGCATATTGCTCTCGGCCGCGTGGTCGGCATAGTTCAAACCAATGCAGATGAACTTGCCGACATTGCCCACGCAGGGGCCGATGCGCTGGTTGCCATCGAGAACCGGAAGGCTGCTCACGTCAACACCGGCCAGCTTGTCGAGGCCTTCGGGGGTCAGGACGTCGCCGGCAATATCGGTGACCACAGCGGAAAGGTCGCGCACCGAGCCGTCAGTATGCAGGATGGCAGGTTTTTCGGCGCCCTTTGCACCAACGCGAAGCAGTTTCATGGAGATCTCCTCAGTCTCATCTAGGCCCGATCTAGAACTAACATGTTAGTTTGTCGAGGGCAGTTTGCCTCGGAATCGTTCGGTTAGCCCTGGGGCCGGATGATGCCCATCTTTAGGATGATATTGCCGTAGAGCCGGGCCTCGCCAGTCTGGACGACAGCAGCTGCCTTGCGGGCTCGATCGTAAAAGGCAAAGCGCTCCAGAGTGGAGAACGCGTGGTTGGGTTCATGGCGCGCTATGATCGCGGAAAACTCATCATAGATGGGCGGGCGCGCAGTGGAGTCACCAACAACGGCCATCCCGATGGCGGCTTTGTCCACGAAATCGTCAAGTGGCATGACTGTCAGGACAGCGTCGAGTGCTTCGGTGGCTGAGGTGCCGTCCAGGCGAATGGCCATTGGGCCCAGAAATTCGGCAGGGAAGTTTGCATCAACGATGGCGATTTCGTCGCCATGACCCATGGCGCGAAGGGCTGAAAGCAGTTCAGGGCCGAGCAGGGGTGGGATGTTCTTGAGCATGGATTGTCCTAGCCAAAGGGGAAATCGTCTCTATCTGGGGTGAATTCGGCACCGTCCGCAAAGAATTCCGGGTTGTCGACGGCAAAGGCGAAGAGTTCGACCATTACTGCATCGATATGGGCACGGATTGCAGCAATGGCTTGAGGGGCATTGGCGGCAAGAATGCCGTCAAAGATCGCCTGATGTTCGGCGATGGTGTGATTGAGACGACGCGGCGTGATGATGAGGCGGCGCGCGCGGTCCAGATTGGAGCGTGCACGGTCGATCACGGCTTTGACCTTGGAGAGCCGCATGGTGCGGAAGATGATGTCGTGGAAGTCCACGTCGATCTGGTGAAAGGTCTCCGCGTCATCGCGGGAGGCGGCCTCGCGCTGGGCCGCCATATTGGCGTGCAGCGCCTCGATGACCTCGGCATCGTGCTTGCCGATGAGAACGCGGAGGGCCTCGCTTTCGAGCCCCTTGCGGATCAGCATATATTCCCGAACGTCTGCAATCTTGACCAGCGACACCGTCGAGCCGCGCTGGGGCGCGATGTCGACGAGGCCTTCATCGGCGAGCCGCGCCAGGGCTTCACTCACGGGAAAACGCGAGACGCCGAGCTGTGTGCAGAGAGCCGTCTTGTCGAGAGCAGCGCCCGGGGGAAGCGCGAGTGATACGATGGCCTGGCGCAGCGTGTTGGTCACGTCGACGGTAACGCTGCCGCGGGCAAAACTGCCTGCCGCAGGCAGAAAATCATAGGGACCGACTTCCGTTTTCATGCTAACATGTTAGTTGTAGCGGAGTTGCTTGACAATGCTGGTCCTCCCTCGGTCGCGAACGACCCATGGGGTAATGCAAGCCAGCACCAAGCACCAAGAGATTTTTCCTGACGCCGGAAGACATGGCCCTATGACCGACATCATGACCCGCCCGACCATGGGCAAAACACTGATGCTCAACGCCGCTGACAATATCGCGGTGGCGCTGACAAATCTGGAGGTCGGGACCGATACGCAGCAGGGGGTGAGCATTGTCCATCGCGTCCCGCGTGGGCACAAGTTTGCCACGCGCCCGATTGCCAGCGGTGAGGCTATCGTCAAGTTTGGCCAGATCATCGGCTTCGCCAAGGAAGCCATTATCCCAGGCGACTGGGTGCATGAGCACAATTGCGGCATGGGCGGCGCGGATGGGACGCTCACCCACGACTATGCCTTTGCTGAGGGCGCCATCCCCGTAGACTATGTTCCTGAGGCCGAGCGGGCGACGTTTGAAGGCTATCGCCGCGCCAATGGCTCGGTGGGCACGCGCAATTATATCGGCATCCTCACTTCGGTGAACTGTTCGGCCACCGTCGCCAAGTTCATGGCAGAGGCGATCAATCGCTCTGGCGTCTTGGACGATTATCCCGAGATCGACGGGGTGATCCCCTTCGTGCATGGCACCGGCTGCGCCATGGATCTGACCGGCGAGGGCTATCAGATCTTCCGGAGGACGCAGTGGGGCTATACGTCCAACCCCAATCTGGGGGCGGCGCTGCTCGTGGGCCTCGGCTGCGAGGCCTTCCAGATCGACCGGATGAAGGAAGCCTATAATCTCAAGGAAACCGACACCTTCCAGACCATGACGATCCAGGAGATCGGCGGGACGAAGAAGATGATCGAATGGGGTGTCGAACGCATCAAGGAAATGTTGCCCGTCGCGGCGCGGGCGCGGCGCACGACCGTGCCGGCATCCGAGCTCATGCTCGCCATGCAATGCGGTGGATCGGACGGCTATTCCGGCATCACCGCCAATCCGGCGCTTGGCGTCGCTGCGGACCTTCTCGTCAAACAGGGTGGTACCGCCATCCTTTCGGAGACCCCCGAAGTCTATGGTGCAGAGCACCTGCTGACCCGCCGCGCCGTGAGCCGCGAAGTGGGCGAGAAGCTCATCGAACGCATCCATTGGTGGGAAGACTATACGCGTCGCAATGGCGGCGAGATGAACAACAATCCCTCGCCGGGCAACAAGCTGGGCGGGCTTACCACCATTCTCGAAAAGTCTCTCGGCGCAACCGCCAAGGGCGGTCAGAGCCCCTTGGCTGCCGTCTATGAATATGCCGAAAAAGTCACCGAGAAGGGTTTTGTGTTCATGGACACGCCCGGCTTCGATCCGGTCTCCGCAACAGGTCAGGTCGCTGGTGGCGCAAATATTCTGGCGTTCACGACAGGTCGCGGGTCCGCCTATGGTTGCAAGCCGGTGCCGTCGATGAAGCTCGCGACCAATTCGGAAATGTATGCCCGCATGACCGACGACATGGACATCAATTGCGGTGACATCGTCGACGGCGTTTCGATTGAGGACAAGGGCAAGGAGATCTTTGATCTTATGCTCAAGGTCGCCTCGGGCGAGCGCACCAAGTCCGAACAGCTCGGCTATGGCGACAATGAGTTCGTGCCTTGGCAGGTCGGCGCGGTGATGTAATCACCGCGACGCCCATCATGCTTAACCACACGGCTGGTCCGGGTGGTCAATGTCGCCCGGATCTGGGATTACCTGGATGTACCGGGCAATTACGCCCCCGCAGATGCAGCGCGGTAGCCGCTGAGCTCAGTTGTTCTCCTCGACGAAGCGGACTTTGCCGATATAGCCGAGATTACGGTTACGCTGGGCATAGTCGATGCCGTAGCCGACGACGAATTCGTCCGGGATATCAAAGCCAATCCACTTGGCGCGCACTTCGGCTTCGCGGCGCGCGGGCTTGTTCAGCAGGGCGCAGACTTCCATGCGGCGCGGGTGGCGCGTTTCAAGGATTTCGAGCACATGCTTGAGCGTGTGGCCGGTATCGATGATGTCTTCCACCACCAGCACGTCACGACCGCCGATCTCACCACGGAGATCTTTCAGGATGCGGACTTCGCGGCTGGATTCCATCGCATCGCCATAGGACGAGGCTTCGAGGAAATCGACTTCCACCGGCAGATCGATTTCGCGGACCAGGTCGGCGATGAAGATGAACGAGCCGCGCAGAAGCCCCACCACAACCAGTTTGTCGGTGTCGCGATAGTGGTTTGAGATTTCCTTGGCGAGTGCCTCGACGCGGGCAGCAATGGCCTTGGCGGAGATCAGCTCATCAACGACATAGGGTTTCTGGGACATGGTCAGTTCCGTGAAGAAATCGCGCCCCTCTTAGCGCGAGTTTGCCTAATGGGCTATCTGATCATTAGGCGCAAAGAAAAACCCCCGGCTTAGGCCGGGGGTTCAATGTGTTCTTACCAGCTTTAGCGCGGCAGGTCAGTCTTGCCCATCAGGTCGAGGTCGATGGCGCGGGCGGCCTGACGGCCTTCCCGGATCGCCCAGACGACGAGCGACTGGCCACGGCGCATGTCGCCGGCAGCGTATACCTTGTCGACCGAGGTCTTGTAGGTAAACGTGTCGGCAAAGAGATTGCCACGCTTGTCGAGGTCAGCGCCAAGTTCGGTCAGCATGCCTTCGGCAACCGGACCGGCAAAGCCGATGGCGAAGAGGACGAGGTCGGCCTTGATGATGAATTCCGAGCCTTCGATGGGCTGGCGCGAACGATCAACGCGGGCGCATTCGACGCCGGTGACGTGACCCTTTGCATTGCCGATGATCTTCATCGTGCCAGCGGAGAACTCGCGGATGGCACCCTCTGCCTGAGAGGAGGAGGTGCGCATCTTGACCGCCCAGTTGGGCCAGTTGGTCAGCTTGTTTTCCATCTCCGGCGGCATGGGGCGCACGTCGAGCTGGGTCACCGCAATGGCGCCCTGACGGAACGAGGTACCGACGCAGTCCGAGGCGGTGTCACCCCCGCCGACAACCACGACATGCCTGCCGGCTGCCGAAAGCTGGAATTCGCCCGAGACGTCTTCCCCGCCGACGCGGCGGTTCTGCTGGACGAGGAACGGCATGGCGTAGTGCACGCCATCAAAAGTGTTGCCTTCCACGTCGACAGCACGCGGCTTTTCCGCGCCACCGGTCAGCAGCACGGCATCGTGACGCTCACGAAGGTCCGAGAGCGGGCGGGTGACGCCGATGTTCTCGTCATAGTGGAAGGTCACGCCTTCGGCTTCCATCTGGGAAACGCGGAAGTCGATATGCCCCTTCTCCATCTTGAAGTCGGGGATGCCATAACGCATGAGGCCGCCGGCCTTGGGTTCGCGCTCATAGACATGAACGTCGTGACCCGCACGGGCCAGCTGCTGGGCCGCAGCCATGCCGGCTGGGCCGGAGCCCACGATGGCTACCGACTTGCCGGTCTTGGCCTTGGGCGGCTGGGGCTTGATCCAGCCGGCCTTGATAGCCTTGTCGGCAATCGCCTGTTCGACCGTCTTGATTGCGACAGGGGTATCTTCCAGGTTCAGCGTGCAGGCTTCCTCGCAGGGGGCGGGGCAGATGCGGCCGGTGAATTCCGGGAAGTTGTTGGTGGTGTGGAGGTTGCGGGCAGCTTCCTCCCAATCGCCGTTATAAACGAGGTCGTTCCAGTCCGGAATCTGATTGTGAACCGGGCAGCCCGTATCACCGTGGCAGAACGGGATGCCGCAATCCATGCAGCGAGCGGCCTGATCGGTGACGCGCGCTTCATTGAGCGGAATGGTGAACTCGTTGAAGTGACGAATGCGGTCTGAAGCCGGCTGGTAGCGCGGTTCTTCGCGTTCGATTTCGAGAAAGCCAGTGACCTTACCCATTGTCTCTCTCCTTACTCTGCAGCCACGTTGACGCCGGAGGCGCGCTTCTTTTCCATCTCGAGGATGGCGCGACGGTATTCGACTGGCATGACCTTGACGAATTTGGGACGCATTTCGGCCCAGTGTTCGAGGATCTGCTTGGCCTTGGTGGAGCCGGTATAGTGCAGGTGGTTCGAAATCAGCTGGTGCAGACGTTCGTCGTCATGCTTGGTCATGTCGCCTGAAATGTCGACGCGGCCATGCCATTCGAGATCCCCACCGTGGTGGTGGATCTTCTGCATCAGTTCTTCTTCTTCCTGCACCGGCTCGAGATCGACCATGGCGAGGTTGCAGCGGCTGCGGAAAGTGCCGTCCTCGTCGAGGACATAGGCAACGCCGCCCGACATGCCGGCTGCGAAGTTGCGGCCGGTGGGGCCGATGACGACGACGAGACCGCCAGTCATGTATTCGCAGCCATGGTCACCGGTACCTTCGACCACAGCAATGGCGCCCGAGTTACGGACAGCAAAGCGCTCGCCGGCAATGCCACGGAAATAGGCTTCGCCTTCGGTTGCACCGTAAAGCACGGTGTTGCCGACGATGATCGACTTGTTTGGATCGAAGCCAACCTTGTCGGACGGACGCACCACGATGCGGCCACCGGCAAGGCCCTTGCCGACATAGTCATTGGCGTCGCCCACCATGTCGATGGAGATGCCGCGGGCAAGGAAGGCACCAAAGGCCTGACCGGCCGTCCCGTTGAGGCGGATGGAGATCGTGTCTTCGGGCAGACCTTCGTGACCATACTTCTTGGCCACAGCGCCCGAGAGCATGGCACCGGCAGAGCGATCGCGGCTGCGGATCGGCAGCTCGATCTGGACCGGGGTGCCGTTTTCGAGCGCCGGCTTGGCGAGTTCGATCAGCTGACGGTCGAGCACAGCTTCCAGGTGATGGTTCTGCGTCTCTGAGTGGTAGATCGTGTCGCCGCCGAGCGGCTCGGGCTTGTAGATCAGATTGGCGAGATCAATGCCCTGGCTCTTCCAGTGATCTGCTGCACGCTTCTGATCGAGCAGGTCTGAGCGACCAATCAGCTCGTTGAGCGTGCGGGCGCCCAGCGAAGCCATCAGGCCACGCAGCTCTTCAGCGATGAAGAAAAAGTAGTTGATGACGTGCTCAGGCGTGCCCTTGAAGCGCTTGCGCAGCACCGGATCCTGGGTGGCAACGCCAACCGGGCAGGTGTTGAGATGGCACTTGCGCATCATGATGCAGCCCGCCGCAATCAACGGCGCGGTGGAGAAGCCGAACTCGTCTGCACCCAAAAGGGCACCGATCAGCACGTCGCGGCCGGTCTTGAGGCCGCCGTCAACCTGCAGGCGAACGCGGCTGCGCAGGCGGTTGAGCACCAGCGTCTGGTGGGTTTCGGCCAGGCCGATTTCCCAGGGACCGCCAGCATGCTTCAATGAGGTCAGGGGCGACGCGCCCGTGCCACCGTCAAAGCCGGAGATCGTGATGTGATCGGCGCGTGCCTTGGCAACGCCAGCAGCAACCGTGCCGACGCCCATTTCGGACACCAGCTTGACCGAGATATCGGCCTGTTCATTGACGTTCTTGAGATCGTAAATGAGCTGGGCGAGGTCTTCGATCGAATAGATGTCGTGGTGCGGCGGCGGCGAGATGAGGCCCACGCCCGGGGTGGAGTGACGCGTCTTGGCGACGATCCAGTCGACCTTGTGACCGGGCAGCTGACCGCCTTCGCCGGGCTTTGCACCCTGAGCAACCTTGATCTGGATCTGGTCGGAATTGACCAGATATTCAGTGGTGACGCCAAAGCGACCGGAAGCGACCTGCTTGATGGCCGAGCGCAGCGGGTTCTGTGAACCGTCAGCGAGCGGCTTATAGCGATCAGGCTCTTCGCCGCCTTCACCGGTGTTGGACTTGCCGCCGATCTTGTTCATGGCGATGGCCAGCGTCGTATGCGCCTCGCGGCTGATGGAGCCGAAGGACATGGCGCCGGTCACGAAGCGCTTGACGATCTCGGAAGCCGGTTCGACTTCGTCGATGGAGACAGCTTCGCCAATCGGCTTGACGTCGAGCAGGTGACGGATCGCGAGGTAGCCGTTCTCGGCCGAGTTCACGCGCTTTGCAAACTGGTTGTAGCGGTCCTGCGCGTTTTCCGGACTTTCTTCCTTGGTGCGCACGGCGTGCTGGAGATCGGCGACAACGTCCGGGCTCCAGGCATGCTTTTCGCCACGGATGCGGTAGGCATATTCACCGCCGACATCGAGCTGACGCCGCAGCACGGCATCATCGCCGAAGGCGAGGTCATGACGGCGCACGGTCTCGGCCGAAACTTCCTTGAGGCCAACGCCTTCAATGGAGGTCTTGGTGCCGAAGAAGTACTTGTTGACGAAGTCCGAGTTGAGACCAACGGCGTCGAAAATCTGCGCGCCGCAATAGGACTGGTAGGTCGAGATGCCCATCTTAGACATGACCTTGAGGAGCCCCTTACCAACCGACTTGATGTAGCGGTAGACGACTTCGTCTGCCGAGACTTCTTCCGGATAATTGCCTTCGGCGTGCAGAGCCTGCAGCGCTTCGAAAGCGAGGTAGGGGTTGATCGCTTCCGCGCCATAGCCGGCCAGCATCGCGAAGTGGTGGATTTCGCGGGCTTCACCGGTTTCGACGACGAGACCGGTCGAGGTGCGCAGACCCTTGCGGATCAGGTGATGGTGCACGGCAGCCAGCGCCAGAAGCGTCGGGATGTCGAGGCGATCCGCAGCGACCAGGCGGTCGGAGAGGATGATGATGTTGTATTCGCCGCGGACGGCTTCTTCAGCCGCTTGGCACAGAGCCTCGATCGCTGCTTCCATCCCTTCTGCCCCAAGTTCCTTAGGGTAGGTGATGTCGAGCGTCTTGGTCTTGAACTGGTTGGATTCGATGTCGCCGATGGCGCGGATCTTTTCCAGATCTTCGTTGGTCAGGATCGGCTGACGCACTTCGAGGCGCTTGACGGTCGAGAGCCCCTCAAGATCGAAGAGGTTCGGGCGCGGACCGATGAAGGAGACAAGGCTCATCACCGATTCTTCGCGGATCGGATCTATCGGCGGGTTGGTGACCTGCGCGAAGTTCTGCTTGAAATAGGTGTAGAGCAGCTTGGGCTTGTCCGAGAGCGCCGAGATCGGCGTGTCGGTGCCCATGGAGCCAACGGCTTCCTGGCCGGTGGTGGCCATGGGTGCCATCAGGAGCTTCACATCTTCCTGGGTATAGGCAAAGGCCTGAAGGCGATCGAGCAGGGCTTCGGTCGGCTCGGGCGCCTTGGGCGCAACGGCCGGCAGGTCTTCCAGAACGATCTGGGTGCGGGCAAGCCAGTCCCCATAGGGGTTGGACGTTGCCAGCGTTGCCTTGATCTCTTCGTCCGAGATGATGCGGCCCTGTTCGAGGTCGATCAGGAGCATCTTGCCCGGCTGCAGGCGCCAACGTTCGACGATGTCTTCATCCGGAATGGCGAGAACGCCGGATTCGGACGCGAGAACAACGTGATCTTCCTTGGTGACCAGATAGCGGGCCGGACGCAGACCGTTGCGGTCGAGCGTTGCCACGACATAGCGGCCGTCCGACAGCGACATGGCGGCCGGGCCGTCCCACGGTTCCATCAAGGAGGCGTGGTACTGATAGAAGGCGCGGCGCTTTTCATCCATCAGCGGGTTGCCGGCCCAGGCTTCCGGGATCAGCATCATGGCTGCGTGCGGCAGCGGATAGCCACCGCGCACGAGGAGTTCGAGCGCGTTGTCGAAGCAAGCGGTGTCGGACTGGCCTTCATAGGAGATCGGCCAGAGCTTGCCGATGTCGTCACCGAAATACTTCGAATGGACCGAGGCCTGACGGGCCGCCATCCAGTTGACGTTGCCACGGATGGTGTTGATTTCACCATTGTGGGTGGTCATGCGGTAGGGGTGAGCCAGCTTCCACGACGGGAAGGTGTTGGTCGAGAAACGCTGGTGCACCAGCGCGATAGCGCTCTCGAAATCCTCGTCGTGCAGGTCCTGATAGAAGGCACCGAGCTGGTCGGCGAGGAACATGCCCTTATAGACAAGTGTGCGGGCCGACATGGACACGACATAGAAGCCGTTGTCCGACTGGCTCTCGGGCAGCTCGCCATAGACGGTATTGGAGATGACCTTGCGCACGATGAGGAGCTTGCGCTCGAACTCATCGAGAGTGAGCCCGTCCGGACGCGCGATGATCATCTGCTCAATGATCGGCTGGGTCGCGATGACGCCTTCGGAGAGCTTGGAATTGTCTGTGGGAACAACGCGTTCGCCCAGAAGGGTGAGGCCTTCAGCAGCAATGACGCGACGGACCACATCAGCGCAGCGCAGCTTTAGCTCTTCACCATTGGGGTAGAAGATCATCGCTACGGCGTAGTGGTGCTTTTCGGGAATGGGGAAGGGCAGGACCTTCTGGAAGAAGGCGTGCGGGGTTTGAACCAGGATGCCAGCGCCGTCACCCATGAGCGGGTCTGCGCCGACTGCGCCGCGATGTTCCAGATTCTCGAGGATTTCGAGACCCTTCTGGACCACTTCGTGGCTGGGCTTGTTCTTGATGTTTGCAATCATGCCGATGCCGCAGGCATCGTGCTCGTTTGTGGGGTTGTACAGGCCTTGTGCCGCCGGCCGTCCCTGATGCGGGCCGGCGGCTAGCTCCCGTGCTGGCGTTTGGTTCGATCCTGGGCTCATGACCATCGAAAACTTCCCTATCTATGTCTCCCAAACCGGGAGAAGATGCAGTGGGCGGCGCGCCGCCAGCGGCAGACACGACAAGCGCGCGGGTCGTACATGGTACGGCTCGGAGAGCGCTTTTGTCGATCTAGTTGGGAGCGGCGCTGCATCCAAATGGCCGCTCAAATTCGGACTTCCTCAAGTCCCGCCTGTTCGTTTCCGCTCACGATAAGCGGGCCAGCCGAACCAGCGTGCGCACGGGGCCGCGGAGAGCGGGGTGCGCGTCATTTAGGACAGACATGCTGCCCTAACGCTGCGACATTTGCATAATTCCAAACTGGCAGCAAGACGCAAAGTTGGACTTTGGAAAAAAATAATAGGAAAGAAGGCGATTTAGAATAGGATTGATAGGAGTTTGTGGGCTTTTGTGCCTAATTAGTGAGCGAGATGCATGTGTTTTGTGCAGAAGTCCTATTTGTGGCGTGTAATTGAAGTGTTGGTCCTATTGTTTCCTTCTGCGAATAGGGTTTGCTCTCTGTAGGCGGGGACCATCCGTCAACGTAGCCAACGAACGAAAAAGGCGCAGTTCGTACGAACTGCGCCTTCGATAATGATCGGGTGGCCTGTGGGGAGGGGGAATCTCACAGGCCGTTTTGTGTAGGCGCGGCCGTTAGTTGACCGACTTATCCTCGATGGTCGGCTGCTGCGTGCCGCTATTGATCTGGATGGTGCGCGGCTTCTTGCTTTCCGGCAGTTCGCGCTTCAGTTCCAGATGGAGCAGGCCATTTTCCATAGATGCGCCACTGACTTCGACATAATCGGCGAGCTGGAAGCGCAACTCAAACGCCCGCTCGGCAATGCCGCGGTGGAGGAATTCTCGTTTGGTATCAGCGGTTTCCGCAGGCTTTGCGCCCTTGACGACGAGGCTGTTTTCCTTGGTTTCAACGGCGATATCGCCATTGGTGAACCCGGCTACGGCGATGGAGATGCGGTAGGCATCGTCGCCAGTGCGCTCGATATTGTAGGGCGGGTAGGTCTTGGTTTCCTGCGCCGTCAGCGTGTCCAAGCGGTTGAAAAGACGATCAAAACCGACGGTGGAACGATAGAAGGGGGAGAAGTCGATGGTCTGCATTTTCACATTCTTTCATAAAGCAACGTGGTTGAAGCGACCGGTGCCTGCTGCGGTGCCCCCTGATGCGGCGAGCGACCATTTTGGGCAGGGCCGGTGTTCCCGGATAGCCGGCGAACAGCATTGATGTAGGGGGGCGATTTTGCGTTTCAAGAGCGCGCATCCTTCGGAAAATGGGCCCAGATGAACGCCAGATGAACGGAATGCTCCGACCTCGTTCAGCAAGCCGGTCCTAGAAGGGTGGCCATGAAGACGGAGGAGCCATCCCAACCGTTTTCAAATCCCTGACGGTCTCCTTCAACCCGCCCCCCGCAGGAGATCGCCCAGACAGAGAAGCCAGCATCTTCGGAAGCTGGCTTCTCTTTTTTTACGCCTCGCGCTTATGGTCGGCTCCGCACAGAAACGAGGCCTGTCTTGACCGCTTCCGTCGATCCCCAGGGACCCAAACTGACTGGTACACCGAACAATCCCATCCCCGAGCGGGCAAGGGCGGGCTATTTCACGACGTCGGACAAGGTGAGGCTGCGCTATGCGCGGTGGCCGAAGGGAACAGGACCGCAGCGGGGGACGGTCTGTCTCGTTCAGGGGCGGACGGAATATATCGAGAAATATTTCGAGACCATCGCCGACTTCCAGAAGCGCGGCTTTCATGTAGCGACCTTTGACTGGCGCGGGCAGGGCGGGTCGGACCGGCTGATCGGCAATCGCCATCTCGGCTATGTCGACAATTTCGATGACTACTGGACCGATCTGCGGTGTTTCCATGCCGAGATCCTGCTGCCCGACTGTCCGCCGCCTTACTATCTCGTCGGCCATTCCATGGGCGGGCTGGTCAGCCTGCATGCGGCGACGCGCGACCGGATGATGTTCGACCGGGTGTTTTTGTCGGCGCCGATGGTGAGCCTCTACCGCATGGAAGAGAGCATGCCCCGGCTGATGGTGCTGGCGGAAACGCTGAGCTTTCTTGGGCTCGGGAGAGTGCCGCTGGCGCGCAAGGGCGACCGGCGCCCGGACGAGGCCATGTTCCCCAACAACCCGCTGACCGGGGATGTCAAGCGCTATGCGCGGATGGTCGAAAGCATCCGGGCCGATGACGGGCTTTATATCGGCTCGCCCACCTTCCGCTGGCTGGGCGCTGCCATGCGCGCCATGCTGGCCGCAAAGCGGGACAGTTTTCCCGGCGAGATCAAGATCCCGCTCCTGGTTCTGGCCGCGGCGCGGGACAGTATTGTCTCGACGCCTGCGATCGAGGATCTGGGCCTGCGGCTGCGCAATGGCCGGCATATGGTGATCCCGGGCGGGCGCCATGAGCTGTTCATGGAGACTGATGCCATCAGGGGACAGGTGCTGGCGGCATTTGACGCCTTTATTACCGAGCAGACCCGCTAGGGATCAGGTCTGGTCGATCGGGACAAGCACGACCGATGTCAGCGGGAAATCCTGCGGCAGGGGAATCGGGCCCTGCGCCTGGAACCTGTAGTCCAACTTCAGTTCGACATGAGGGTAGGGGGTGCTGTTAGTGGCCATGGAAATGGCCAGCCGACGGGTATCAAGGCCGGTCGCGGCCACGCCATCGATAATGACCTGACGGGCACCAGCGGCATCATTGGGCGCAAAGAGCAAATGCCGCGCGCCCTGCTCAGCGAGCTGGGAAATGGTGGATTGGGCATAGATGCCGAGCCCGACCTGAAAGAGCGCAAAGAGACAGCCGATAAAGAGCGGTGCGACGAGGGCAAACTCAATGGCGGAACCGCCCTGTCGGCAGCGCCAGAGGCGGCGGGGCGAAATGGTGGGACGGTGCCGCATCATTTCACCTTTCCGACATAGATTTCGAACTTGGCATCGAGGGCCAGTTCCATCTCGAATATCGCGGTCCTGTAGGGCAGGGTCACACTGACCGTGGCATAGCGATCAAGACCGGGCGCACAGGGTTTGACGCAGCTCGGGCCCGAGGCGCAGCTACAGAAGGTACTGGCCTCAAGGGTGGCCGGGCTGGAGGGGCCGAGGCCATGGGCGATCACCTGCTTTGTCGTGGCGATGGCATTACCCTGGGTCTGCATGGCGTGCTGCATGCCGGTGTTAAGCGCGGATTGCAGCTTGAGCTTTTCCTGAAAGCCCATGCCGAGATCGAGCGTGCCTGAAATCAGCAGCAGGAGAAGCGGCACGAGCACAGCAAATTCCACCGCGGCGTTTGCGCCTGTGTGGCGAAGGAAACGGGCGAGGCCTTGCAACATTTTGGGCATCAGACTGGCCCCTTTGCGAGGCGGACCGGGCCGAACTTGCCGCTGGCACCGCCCGAGGCCCCCGAGCAGTCATTGCTGATGGCGCCTGAGCCACGTACGTCAATGACGCTCGCAATGATCTGCGTACAGCGCGGCATGGCCAGGTTGGGTCCGCTTTCGGTCTCAAGTTTCTGATCGGGAAAGTAGATGCCGCCCTCGACATTGCCGATCACGCCAATAAGGCGGACCGAGCCGCCCTTGATGGCAGGATTACCCATGATGGCCATGCCCTTTGTTGGGCCGGATACAGGGGCCTTCAAGTCCCACGTCACACTCTGGGCGATGTCGAGCACCTTGGACTGATCGACATAGATGGTAACGCCATTACCGGTGATCTTGCTGCCATTGGTGGCGCGAAAACCGGCGGAGAAATAGTAGATGCCCGGCATGAGAGTGACAGTGCCGTCGATCTCGACGGTCTTGCCATATTTGCCGGGCTGCAGGACGCCGCCAGCGGTCAGGCCGACGCCATAGCGGCCCTGTGCGATATGCTGGTCGGCCAGCAAATTGGTGTCAGGTATGGCCGCGCTGCCCCAATAGGGTGTGGTGGTGAAAGGGTCTTCCGAAACGCTCCGCTCATAGGCCGGGCAGTCGGTGAGCGTAACGCGCGCGCCGCCATTGGTGCCGATGGTGCCGGGCGTCTTGACGCAATTGGCGGTGAGCGTGGCCGTACCCTCCGCCCAGACCGCATCGGTGGACGCGGAATTGGTGCCGACGACGCAGTCCATCTTGGCCTGCACGCTGGCAGCAAAGACGATGGAACGCGACTGGCCCTGTTTCAGCGCCAGCATGCAGGGCACGCCCTGGGGTTCTTCGTCCATGGTGGCATAGGAAATGGCGCCGATGCCGATCGAGGTAGCTTCGAGAAAGAGCGCGGAGAGAAAGAGGCGCGTATTGGCCTCGAGCACCGCGCGAGAGGAGTTGGGGCCGAGGGTGCCGTCGGGTGAGGGGATCAGGATATCGATCTGGTCGGCCGTCCCCCCATAACCGGAGGCCTGAGCCTGGCGGATACCGGTGGCTTTCGCCTTGGCGAGATCCTGATCGACGCTATAGGCAACCAGGGCGCTATAGGCGGCGCTGTCAGCCGCAATCTGCAGCTTGTCGCGCTCGGTGTACCAATAGCCTACCTCAATGGCGAGCGCGGATACGCCCAGCAGGCAAGGCAGCAAAATGCCGAAGATAACCGCAACGCCGCCGCTGGCGTCGCTGAGCAATCGTCTTGCCATATGTGTTAGTGCCCCGTGTTTCGTACAAATACGTATAGACGGGGTTTGTTAAATCTTGCTTGCACCCGGGCGCGGCGACGCCGGATTATCCTGAGCTGCTAGAGGTTTAGCAAATCTAAAACGATTTCAAGAAGTTGGGGGGTTGCGGCGGCCACGACATTGCCTCCAGCGGTGGGTTCGGAGCCGTCCCAGCAAGCGATTGCGCCCCCTGCTTCGCGGATAATGGGCACAAGGGCTGCGATGTCATAGGTGTTGAGCGAGGGCTCTATGACGAGATCGGCGTGGCCTGCGGCCAGCAGCGCATAGCCATAGCAGTCCACACCGAAGCGCTGGAGGCGCGTGGCGTCCTCGATGGCCTCCCATTTGGACCAGAGGTCGCCCTTGAAGAGATTGGGCGTGGTGGTGAAGACGCGAGCCTTGGCGAGCTCGGTCAGACCGCTGGTGCGATTGGCGAGGGTGATGTCGCCACGGCGATAGGTGGAGCGGCCGGGCACGGCCAGGAAGGTCTCGCCGATAAAAGGCTGGCTCATGAGGCCGGCAACGGCGACGCCATCCACGGCAAAGCCGATCAGCGTGCCCCAGACCGGGGCGCCGGAAATGAAGGCGCGGGTGCCATCCACCGGATCGATGATCCAGCTATAGCGGCTTTCGCCCGTCGTGCCCCATTCCTCGCCAATGATGGCGTGATCGGGAAAGGCCTCGCCAATGACCGTACGGATGGCGGTTTCGGCGCCTTTGTCTGCCTCGGTGACCGGATCAAAGCCAGCGGCCAGCTTGTTGTCGATGGCCAGTGGCGTGCGGAAAAGAGGCAGGGTGCGCTCGGCCGCAGCCGCAGAGGCCGCCAGCAGCGTGGCTTCGATACGGGCAAAGTCGATATCGCTGGAGGCGAGGGACATGAAACTGAACTTCCTCAAGAGGGCGGCCCTGGGCCGAAAGGAGCCTTATGGGGTTAGCGTGATGAGGGCATAAGTCAAGCCGAAGGCGCTGGCGCGCGGGGGCGTATGCCGCCTTTTTGCAACATGCAGGTGTTCCCTGACAGGCATAGGGATTAATGCGCTTGTCGAAGGTAACAAATCAGTTCATCCCGGAAAGGCATGGTGTGCGCCGTCTGCTCGCGCAGGTTCGGGCGAATACCGTTCCTCCCTTGACTGGGGCCGTCTTTGGGGGCGGCCCCATTTTATTTTCCGGGATTATTCCGCGGCGCGCGCAGCGCCTGGGCCGGCCAGCGAGACCAGATCGATGCCGATCAGGGTCTGTATCAGCCGTTCAACCAGCACCTTGATCGCTTCAAAGCCTGAATTCTTCTCCAGCGTTGCCTCGTTCATATAGAGGTGGCGGCTGATCTCGATCTGGAGCGCGTGGACGCCATGCTGGGGGCGACCATAGGTGCGGGTGCAGAAGCCGCCGGCATAGGGACGATTGCGCGCGACGCGGAGCCCGGCGGCGGTGAAGATGGTTTCCACCAGATCGACCAGGGGGGCCGCGCAGGTGGTGCCATAGCGGTCGCCCAGCACGACATCGGGACTGGCCTTTTCGCCGTGGCGGCCAATGCGCGGCATGGAATGGCAATCAATGAGCACGGCAAGGCCGAAATCGGCCACGGCCTCGCTCAGAAGCTTCTGCAGGGCCGCATGATAGGGGTGGTAAATGCCCTCGATGCGCATGCGCGCATCTTCCACCGTCAGGCGGTCGCGATAGATCGGCTTGTTCTCGGCGACGACACGCGCCAGCGTGCCCAGGCCCGCCGCGACGCGGGGCGAGGTGGTGTTGAACCGATCCGACAGCGGCTCGATGAACATGGTGGGGTCGAGTTCCCACGGCTCCCTGTTCACGTCGAGATAGGCGCGGGGGAAATGCGCTCGCAGGAGCGGGGCTCCCAGATGGGGCGCGCGGGCGAAGAGTTCGTCTACGTAAGCGTCCTCGGACTGGCGGATCGAAAGATGATCGAGCCGTGTCATGGCGAGGAAGCGCGGCGGATAGACCCGGCCCGAATGGGGCGAGTTGAACACAATGGGCGCCACCATGCGGCGGGGCCGGATGGTTTCGAATGCCGGTTGATCCCAATAGTCGGATCGCACGTCGTCGTCCCCCAGGGGCGGAGCATCCGCCATAAGTGATTTGCTCAAGAGAGTTTGGCTGCACTGGGGAGACTTGTCCAGATTGTCAGATTTGATCGGTGGACTATGGGAAAAGGCGCGTCTGCGGCGCCGCTAACGGTTGCGAAAGCGCACAGGTGGCATAAACATCGGCCAGAACGACTCAACTGCTACCGGTCAGGGATTTTGATGAAGCGAATTCTGCTCGCCGAAGACGACAACGATATGCGCCAGTTCCTGACACGGGCGCTGAAGAATGCGGGCTATGAGGTGGTGTCGTTTGACAATGGCCTTTCTGCCTATGAACGGTTGCGCGAAGAGCCGTTTTCGCTGCTTCTGAGCGATATCGTGATGCCTGAAATGGACGGGATCGAGCTGGCGCGGCGCGCCACCGAACTCGATCCGGACCTCAAGGTCATGTTCATCACCGGCTTTGCCGCCGTGGCACTCAATCCGGACAGCGATGCGCCCAAGGATGCGTCGGTTCTGTCCAAGCCGTTCCATCTGCGCGATCTCGTCGGGGAAGTGGAGCGGCTGCTGGCGGCCTGATGCCAGAGTAATCCACAGGGTTGGCTGCGCCCTTCAAAGCGCGGCAAACCCCATGATTTCCGGTCAATTTTGTCGCGGCGGGGCGATTTTGACCATGAGACGCCGATAAGGCTCTTGACCAAGGCCAAGAATATATGGTCTACCGCCGCCACCGGAGCAGCCAAGGCAGTTTCGGCCCGAGAGAGATGGGCGTATAGCTCAGCGGGAGAGCACTACGTTGACATCGTAGGGGTCACAAGTTCGATCCTTGTTACGCCCACCATCTCTTTCTTTTTTCCCTGCCAGTGAGCAGCGGGTGCGTAGCTCAGCGGGAGAGCACTGCCTTCACACGGCAGGGGTCACAGGTTCAATCCCTGTCGCACCCACCATTTGTCCCCGCATAATCTTCGATAGATTTGACCTGAACGCGGTGCCGTTGGCGCTGTGAGGCCGTTTGGCAATTTTGTGATTCCCCAAACTCAGTGGCGCACCCGGCGCTTCGGCGTGGGCGATTTTTCGCGCGCCTAGATTTTTGTGTCCGGCTTTTGCAGGAACGCGAAAATGTTGCCGGAAAGCGGGGCAGGGAGGAGGCGGTGGGTGGTGTCGAGGAGTGTGTGGAGGAGGGGACTGCCGAAGGTATAGGCGGGGGTGGTGCGGAAGATGAAGGAGCGGTTGGTCCAGCCCGGGAAGGCGCGGCGGAGGGCGCGGAGCGTGTTGAGGCGGTAGTGCTTGGGGAAGATGTCGATGTCTTTCCGATCCGGCTGGGCGCGGTGGAGGAGATGATCGCCGAGGCGGCCCTTGAAAAGGGTGGCGGCAATTGACGCGTAGTGGAGGCGATGCGGCGTGCGGGCGCAGAGCCAGCCGCCGGGTTTGATGATGCGCGTCATTTCGCGGCGGAAGGCGTCGACGTCGCTGATATGTTCGAGGACGAAGTCGCAGAGGACGACATCGGCTGAATTGTCGGCGACCGGGACCATGCCGTGCTCGATGAGGGCGGTGCGGTCGGCGGAGCGGTTGGTGAGGACGGCGGGGTCGATGTCGACGGCGATGACCTGTTTGAACCGGCCGCGGAGGTGGCGGATGGATTTTCGGGTGGCGCAGATGTTGTCCTCAAACCAGCTAGCGCGGCCGGCGCCGAAATCGATGAGGGTGGCATCGCTGTCTGCAAGACTGCCGACGCGCAGGTAAAAGTCTATTGTTCCGTCACTGGGCGTAAATCCTCCGAACTGGATATTGTTCGTCATCGGGTGGCTCGGCTCTTCGACTGCGCCAAATGGCAGTCCATTTGTCTTGTTTTTGTGGTCCTTCTTCTGTTGTTTTACAAGAATATTGCAAAAAAGGGCGAGGGTGCGGGATGGGGCAGGACGGGAAGACTGGCCGGCTGGAGATGTCGGTCTGGTACAATGAGGAGACCGGCCATATTCATCTGGCGGTGCCGGGAAGTGCGGATTTCATCACCACGGTCAATGGGGAGGCCGCGAGCAAGCGCGGGCATCCTCATCTCTATCGCAAGCTGGCGCGCGCCCTCAGGGAGCAGGGCAGGCCGGCGCCGGATGTGGGGGTGATCGAGGCCGACTAGCGCGGCAATTATCTGGAGGCAGCGCCACAAAATTTGACAAAACTCGGAACCATGTTGCCTTTCGCGGGTTACACGTGACGCCTTTGTATGCCCGAGAGAACCATTTCAATGGACGATGATGTACGTTCGCCGGACTCCGAAGATAAACGGTTCCGGGTTTTGGTGGAGGCGATCACCGACTACGCAATCTTCCTGTTGGACCCGGAAGGCAGGGTGACGACATGGAATGCCGGGGCTGAGCGGATCACGGGCTATGGAGCAGCCGAGATCATTGGCGCCAATTTCTCCCGTTTTTATACCAATGAAGCCCGCTCCAGCGGAGCACCTTGTCGGGCCCTGGAAGAGGCTGCGCGCTCGGGACGATTTGAGGCTGAGGACTGGCGTGTGCGCAAGGATGGCACGCCGTTCTGGACCCATGTGATCATCGATGCGGTGCGTGACCCCGAAGGCAAACTGATCGGCTATGCCAAGGTAACGCGTGACCTCAGCGAGAAGAACCGGGCCGAGGCGGTGCTTGCCGACACCGAGGAGCAGTTCCGGCGGCTGGTGCTCAATGTCGTCGACTACGCTATCTATATGCTCAGCCCCACCGGGCATGTGTCGAGCTGGAATATGGGGGCGGAGCGGATCAAGGGCTATTCCTCCGAGGAAATTGTCGGCCAGCATTTTTCGCGCTTTTATCCCCCCGAGGATCAGGCGCGCGGCGCGCCGCAGCACAATCTGCAGCTGGCGCTCGAGAACGGGCATTTCCAGGCCGAAGGCTGGCGCGTGCGCAAGGACGGGTCGCGCTTCTGGGCCAGTGTCGTCATTGACGCCATCCGCGATGACCGGGGCGAATTACTCGGCTTTGCCAAGATCACCCGCGACGTGACAGAGCGGCTTGAACAGCAGCAGCGGCTTGATCGGGCGCGCGAGGAACTGTTTCAGGCCCAGAAGGTGGAGGCCATCGGCCAGCTTACCGGCGGGGTGGCACATGACTTTAACAATCTCCTCATGGTGGTCCTGAGCAGCCTTGACGCGCTGGGACGGCGCGCAGCGCTGGAAGACCGCGACCGCAGGCTCCTCGACAATGCCATACAGGCGGCGCAGCGCGGCTCGCAGCTCACCCAGCGCATGCTGGCCTTTGCCCGCAAGCAGGAGCTGGAGCAGATGCCGGTGGACCTGCCCGAGCTGGTGCGAGGGATGAGCGAATTGCTGTCGCGAACCCTGGGCCCGGAGATCATGATCGAGACGCGCTTTCCGATCAGCCTGCCGCAGGTTTTGGCCGACCCAAATCAGATCGATTCCGCGCTGCTGAACCTCGCGGTCAATGCCCGCGATGCCATGCCCCAGGGTGGGCCGCTGGTGATCTCGGCGCGGGAAGTCGATCAGGGGCCGGGCAACGCTCAAAATCTCAAGCCGGGTCGCTATGTGTGCCTCGCCGTCGAGGACCGGGGCGAAGGCATGGATGCGGAAACGGCGGCCAGGGCCACGGACCCGTTCTTTACCACCAAGGGGATCGGCAAGGGCACGGGGCTCGGCCTCTCCATGGTGCAGGGCATTGCCGAGCAGTCGGGCGGGCGGTTCATTCTCAAAAGCCGGAAGGGCGAAGGCACGACAGCTGAAATCTGGCTGCCGGTGGTCGATGCCAAGGCACGGGCAGCGACGGAAACGGTGCAGCCGATTTTCCCCGAACCAATTCCAGCCGAAGAACGGCCGATGAAGGTGTTGGCCGTCGATGACGACGCACTGGTGCTGCTCAATACGGCGATGATGCTCGAAGATCTCGGCCATGCCGTGCTGGAGGCCACGTCGGGCGACCAGGCGCTGCAACTGCTCGAGGCCCATCCCGATATCAATCTGGTCATCACTGATCAGGCGATGCCGCGGATGACAGGGCTGGAGCTGGCCGCCGAGATCGGCGAACGGCGACCGGGTCTGCCGGTGATCCTCGCCAGTGGCTATGCCGATATCGAAGAAGCACGTCTGTTGAAACTGCCGCGGCTGGCCAAGCCCTTTGGCCAGCACGATCTGCAGCGGGTGATCGCGCGGGTCAGCGAGACCGAGGGCAGCGCTGCCTGAGGCCTACCACATCGTGGCCCTGGCCCGCTCCGGCCATGCCTTGTCATAGGCGTCGCCGCCGACTTCGTTTGCCGTCATGCGGGCGAGGATTTCGCCGGGCGTGGGTAGGGTTGCCGGATCGACGTGACGCGCGGGGTTCCAGAGCTCGGACCGGATGATGGCACGGGCGCACTGGAAATAGAGCTCGTCGATTTCGAGGACGATCACCGTGCGCGGGGCTTTTTCCTCGACGGCGAAACTTTCGAGCAGGGCAGGATCGACCGAGAGATGGGCGCGGCCATTGACGCGCATAGTCGTACCCGAGCCGGGGATGAGGAAGAGGAAGGCGCAGCGCGGGTCGCGGACGATATTGCGCAGGCTATCGATGCGGTTATTGCCCTTGCGGTCCGGCATCATCAGCGTTTTCTCGTCATGCACGCGGACAAAGCCCGGCTTGTCGCCGCGCGGGGAGCAATCAATGTCTTCTGGGCCAATGGTGGCGAGGGCGCAGAAGGGGCTGGCTTCGATGAGGCGCCGATAGTCGTCGGTCATGGTTTTCGCGACCTTGACCATGGAGGCTGGGGCGGGCGCAGGCTGATAGAGCGCTTCGAGCTGGGCGAGGTCGGTGATTTTGTGCATCGGGGCTTCCGTCGTGGTGACGTGATGAAACGTGCGCTCGTCTTGTGCGGTAACTATGCCTATATGTGAGCCGAAGAACAGCTTGATTGGAGATGTGCCATGGACGCCCATGCCTATCCCGTGACCCGTACCGACGAAGAATGGCGCCAGCTTTTGACGCCCGAGCAATATCAGGTCATGCGCCAGCATGGCACTGAACGCCCCGGCAGCTGCGCGCTGCTGCATGAAAAGCGGCAGGGCACCTTTTCCTGCGCTGGCTGCGATACGCCGCTTTTCGCCTCGACGCTGAAATTTGAAAGCGGCACCGGCTGGCCGAGCTTCAATGACCCGATCCCGGGTTCGGTGGCGACGACCGAAGACCGGTCCTATGGCATGGTGCGCACGGAAGTGCATTGTGCGACGTGCGGGAGCCATCTTGGGCATGTGTTTCCGGACGGTCCGCCGCCGACGGGGCTGCGCTATTGTATCAATGGCGTGGCGCTGAATTTCGAGGCGGCGGAATAGCGGCGCTGAACGGTTCCCAACACGATCTTCACCCTCGGACTTGATCCGGGGGTGTTTTGTTTTCTGGGGTAAGCAAGTGCAGAGCCCTCGGCTCAAGGCCGAGGGTGACGGCCGGTGGGGGTGGAGGCAATAAGCCCACGGCTCCTCATCGTGTGATCACCCCCTCCTAGCTTCGCTAAGGCCCGTTGGGCCTAAGCTTCGCTTCGCCACTCGAGCATAGCTCTCGTGGCCTCCTCACCTAAGTTCGCTCCACCGGAGCGAACTTGCCTGCGGCACGGATCGGAGCCCCATAAGAGGGGAGGTGCGCCCGCACATGGGCCGGTGCCAAAAGTACAGAGCCCTCGGGTCAAGCCCACTGGTGTCCGGTTTAGCTTTTCTCGAGGTTCAGGGCGAACTGTCGTGGGTCTGATTTTGGCCT
>JAAZLP010000239.1 GCA_012799265.1 Phyllobacteriaceae bacterium
AAGCGCCGTGGGTCGAGGTGTGGCTGTCGCCGCAGACGATGGTCATGCCCGGCAGGGTGAAACCCTGTTCGGGGCCAACGATGTGCACGATGCCCTGACGCGGATCGAAGGCGTCATAATATTCGATGCCGAATTCCTTGGTGTTCTCGGCCAGAGCAGCGATCTGGGTCGCGCTTTCCGGATCCGGGTTCGGCAAGGAGCGGTCGGTGGTTGGCACGTTGTGGTCAACCACGGCGAGCGTACGCTCCGGGTGGCGAACCTTACGACCGTTCATACGCAGGCCTTCAAAAGCCTGCGGGCTGGTCACTTCGTGCACCAGGTGACGGTCGATATAGATAAGGCTCGTGCCGTCTTCGTTGTTCTGGACCAGATGGTCGTCCCAGATCTTGTCGTAAAGCGTGCGAGCCGTGGTCATAACGGTACTATCCGAAAGAAGATGAAGTTTGGATCGGTTCTAATCCCTTGCCCCGCGGGGGGTCAAGCATAACCGTACTCACGGGTACGCGAACGGCCCGCTGAGGTTCAGCAGGCCGTGCAGAATCGCAGATTTATGGTCTGACCTAGTGCCGGAAGTGGCGCATGCCGGTCATGACCATGGCGATGCCTGCGGCATCTGCCGCGGCGATCACTTCATCGTCACGCATCGAACCGCCCGGCTGGATCACAGCGGTGGCGCCAGCCGCGACCAGTGCTTCGAGGCCATCGGCAAAGGGGAAGAAGGCGTCGGAAGCGACGACCGAACCTTCGGTCAGCGCGCCTTCAATACCCGCTGCCTGCGCGGCGTCGATCGACTTGCGGTGGGCGACGCGGGCCGAATCCACGCGGCTCATCTGGCCTGCGCCAATGCCGGCGGTGGCGCCATCCTTGACGTAGATGATGGCGTTGGACTTGACGTGCTTGGCGACCTTGGCGGCGAGCTTGAGATCGATCAGCTCCTGCTCGGTCGGCTGGCGCTTGGTCACAACCTTGAGCTCGCAATCGTCGACATTGCGATTGTCGCGGCCCTGAACCAGCAGACCACCGGCGACCGATTTCACGGTCAAGCCATCGGCCTTGGGATCGGCAACGCCACCGGTCAGCAGCAGACGCAGGTTCTTCTTGGCCGCGATGATGTCCTGGGCTTCCTGGGTCGCAGAGGGAGCGACGATCACTTCGGTAAAGACCTTGACGATTTCCGTCGCTGTTTCCGCGTCGATTTCGCGGTTGGTCGCGACAATGCCGCCAAAGGCCGAGACAGGATCGGTGCGCAGCGCCTTGAGGTACGCCGTCTTGAGATCGCCTGCCACGGCAACGCCACAGGGATTGGCATGCTTGATGATGGCAACCGCAGCCGTTTCAGCCGGGTCGAATTCGGAGACGAGCTCGAAGGCGGCGTCGGTGTCGTTGATATTGTTGTAGGAGAGCGTCTTGCCCTGCACCTGGGTGGCGGTGGCAACGCCTGGGCGATTGTCGCCGGTCTTGTAAAAGGCGGCCCACTGATGCGGGTTTTCGCCATAGCGCATGACTTCGCTCAGGGTGCCGGCAAAGCTGCGATAGGTGACGTCCTCAAAGCCGATTTCCTTGGCGAACCAACTCGAAATGGCGCTGTCATAGGCCGCGGTGCGGGCGTAGGCCTTGGCCGCGAGCTTCTGGCGCAGCGCATAGGGAATGCCGCCGTTCTTGATGGCTTCAAGGATTTCCGGATAGTCGGCCGGATCCACCACAACCGTCACATAGGCATGGTTCTTCGCCGCCGAGCGGACCATGGCGGGACCGCCGATGTCGATGTTCTCGATGATATCGTCATAGGACGCGCCCGAAGCGACGGTCTTTTCGAACGGATAGAGGTTGACCGCGACGAGATCGATGGGCCCGATCTCGTGCTCGTCCATGGATGCCTTGTGCGCCGGGTTATCGCGGACGGAGAGGAGACCGCCATGGACTTTCGGGTGCAGAGTCTTGACGCGACCATCCATCATTTCCGGAAAGCCGGTGAGGTCCGAGATTTCGCGCACCGGCAGGCCGGCCTCGGCGATCAGCTTGTGCGTGCCGCCGGTCGAAACCAGCTCAACGCCGGCCTCAACGAGACCCGTGGCGAAGTCCGTCATCCCGGATTTGTCGAATACTGAAAGCAGCGCCCGCCCGACTTGTACCGTCTTGCCCATGAGAAAGGTCTCGCCATGTTTGAAAGGAGGAATTTCGCGGGCTCGCTAGCACGCCCGGCAGTAA
>JAAZLP010000240.1 GCA_012799265.1 Phyllobacteriaceae bacterium
GGACGAAGTACTGGATATCTTCCGCAAATGCGGAGCCATGCTGGAAGGCCATTTCATCCTGTCCTCTGGCCTGCGCTCGCCGGTCTTCCTGCAGAAGGCCAAGGTGTTCCAGTATGCCGAGCATACCGAAACGCTCTGCAAGGCTCTCGCCGAACGCATCCGCGCCGAAGTGCCGGGCGTGACCAAGGTCGTTTCACCGGCCATTGGCGGGATTATCCCGGGCTACGAAACTTCGCGCCATCTCGGCGTTCCGGCGCTTTACACCGAGCGCGTCGAGGGCCAGTTCGAGCTGCGCCGCGGTTTTGAGATCTCGCCTGACGACAAGGTGATCGTGGTCGAGGACATCGTTTCGACGGGCCTTTCCATCCGCGAATGCGTCGACGCGCTGCGTAAGATCGGCGCCAATGTTGTCGCCGCTGCCTGCCTCATCGACCGCTCGGGCGGTGAAGCCGATGTCGGCGTGCCGCTGGTATCGTTGATCGAATACAAGGTCCCGGCCTATCCTGCCGATCAGCTCCCACCCGAATTGGCCGCCATCCCGGCCGTCAAGCCCGGCAGCCGGGGGATTCAGGGCGTCAAATGATCATCGGCCTCGGCTCGGACCTCATCCAGATCGATCGCGTGCAGCAGACGCTCGACCGTCACGGCGAGCGTTTCACGCACCGGTGCTTCACCGAGATCGAACGGAAGAAGTCTGATCGCCGGGCCCAGCGGGCGGCTTCCTATGCCAAGCGCTTTGCCGCCAAGGAAGCCTGCTCCAAGGCCCTGGGGACGGGGATTTCCTGGGGTGTCTATTGGCGCGACATGGGCGTGGTGAACCTGCCGTCCGGCAAGCCCACCATGCACCTGACCAATGGTGCGGCCAAGGCTCTCGCCCGGCTTGTCCCGGAAGGGCATGAGCCCCATATCCACCTGACCATTACCGACGACGCGGGGCTCGCACAGGCCTTCGTCATCATCGAAGCCCTGCCGGTGAGCAATGTTTCGGGCCGTTGACCCCGAGGGAACAAACGCCTAACGCTTCCGCAGCGTCCAACCAGGAAACACCATGAGCCAGCCTGCCGATAAGCCAGCAGACAAGCACGCGAAGAAGTCCGCCGCCAATGAATGGGTGGAGACTATTGTCGTCATTGTCGAAGCCCTGCTGATCGCGATCGTGCTGCGCTTCTTCCTGTTCCAGCCGTTCTCCATTCCGACGGCCTCGATGCAGCAGACGCTGATGATCGGCGACTACTTCATCGCCAACAAGTTCGTCTGGGGCTACGGCAAGCACTCGTTCTCGCTCGGTCGCTATGGCGATTTCGCGCTGCTCGACTTCGAATTGCCGATCCAGAACCGCATTCTCGGCCGCACGCCCAACCGCGGCGACGTGGCCGTGTTCCGCCCGGTCCCGCAGAACATCGAATATATCAAGCGCATCGTCGGCATGCCGGGCGACCGCATCCAGCTCATCGATGGCCGTCTCTATATCAACGGCACGATGGTGGAGCGCGAAGAGCTGGGCAAGAAGCTCGACACGGACAGCAATGGCGATACCCGCGAAGTGACGGTCTATCGCGAGACCTTCCCCGAGGGCTCGACCCACACCATTCAGGAAATCTCCGATAACGGCCCGCTCGACAACACCTCGGAATATGTCGTGCCCGCTGGCCATTATTTCATGATGGGCGACAACCGTGACCGGTCCGCCGATAGCCGCGTGCTGAGCCAGGTCGGCTATGTGCCGGCGATCAATCTGATCGCCAAGGCCGA
>JAAZLP010000241.1 GCA_012799265.1 Phyllobacteriaceae bacterium
TTCACCAGCGACAATGCCAATATAGGTTTTGACCGGATGGTCAGCAATGCAACCTTTGTCATGCCAGCTATGCATTAGGCACAGCGTCAAATTGCCCAAAGAAAAGGCATGTGACGCGTTGTCGCTTGAGAATGCAGGCAAAAAAAGAGGCCCTATCCGAAGATAGGGCCTACTTAAAGTGGGGCAGAGAGCAAGGGAGGAGGAGTATGCGCTCTGCCATGAACATTGGATCAAGGGAGGAGGAGATGATCCGCAATTCGACGTTGCGATACACTGGCCCGAAGGGAGGAGGAGATCGGGGAGCGCCTCAGCAACAATGGCAATATAGGTTTTGACCGGTTGGTCAGCAATGCGTTTTGCAACGTGCCAGCTATGCGCTGGGCACAGCGTCAAATTGGCAAGCAACAGGCATGTGATGGTTCAGGGCTGGAGCAAGGCAAAAAAAAGAGGCCCCGTCCGAAGACAGGGCCTCATGAAAGTGGGGCAGAGGCAAGGGAGGAGGAGGATGCGCTCTGCCATGAACTTTGGATCAAGGGAGGAGGAGATGATCCGCAATTCGGTGTTGCGATACACTGGCCCGAAGGGAGGAGGAGATCGGGGAGCGCCTCAGCAACAAGGCGAATATGAACTCTACTGATCTGGTAGACAATGGCAAAGGTGGCATGCCAGCCATGCATTTTTGCATGGGGTGGCAGGCGTGTCGGAAAAGAAAAAAGGCTCCGCTCGAGGGGAGAGCGGAGCCAATAGTTTGACGAGCGGAGGGAGCTCGTCGGAGGGAACGCACCGGGCGCAAGGGAGGGAGGAGAAAACACCCGCTGTGATGTGCTCGATATATGAGCACATACATGCGGTGCCAACCGGGGGGCTGGCATGTCAGGCATGTCGCTTACGCATAGCGGCGCGAAAAAGATCAATGAAATCAATGGTCAAGACAAGCTTGCGACCGCCTGCCGCAGCGCTGTTCGGGGTCTGAATGCTTTCTCGGCGCGTCGCCGACAAAATAATCAGCTCCCTGCATATCGCTTGGGCGATCAGGGTAGGGACTCGAAACCGGCCAAAACGGGAGCGAGTTCGCCCAGGTGGGCGATGCGCGCGTAGCGCGGCTCATCATGGGGCTCGTCGGCATGTTCATAGGCCCAGGTGAGGTCGTGGGGCACATATACCGCGTGGCTGCCGGTGGCGAGGGCGGGAAGAATGTCGGAGCGGAGCGAATTGCCGATCATGACCGTGTGAGCCGGACCCTCCGTATGGCGCTCGAAGATTCGCCGATAGGTGGCTTCATTCTTGTCCGAGACGATCTCGATGGCCGCGAAATATTCGGCAAGGCCCGAGGCGGCCAGCTTGCGCTCCTGGTCGAAGAGGTCGCCCTTGGTGACGAGAATGAGCCGATAGCGCTGCTGCAGTTCCTCCAGCGCCTGATCGACGTGGGGCAGGGTTTCGATCTCGTAGTTCATTAACTCGCGGCTGGCCGCGAGAATTTCGGCGATGACCCGTCCGGGCACCTTGTGGTCGGTGACGTCGAGAGCCGTCTCGATCATCGAAAGCGCAAAGCCCTTGGCGCCGAAACCATAGAAGCCGAGATTGCGGGCGGTCAGGGAAATGAGCTTGTCGTCGAGATCGGGGACATCGGCATGCTCGCTCAAGAGGTCCTTGAAGCGCTGCTGGGTGAGGCGAAAGTACTGCTCATTTTCCCAGAGCGTGTCGTCGGCATCGAGCGCGATGGTGGTTATGCGCGGCATGGTGAACTCTCGAAAGAAAAGAGGACCGTCGATGTGACGGTCCCACAAGGCTCGGGGCGCAAAGCTTCAGAAGGACGCTGGGATCCGGAGGATCGCTAGAACGACCATTCCCTGGCTTTGGACACGAGGAAGTCGCGGAAGACGCCGACGCGCTTGGAATTCTTGAGAGCAGGCGGATAAACGAAATAGGCTTCGTAGGCGGGCAGCTCGATCTCGGGCAGAACCTGGACCAGGCCGTCTTCCTTTTCCGTCACATAGGCGGGCAACATGGCGATGCCGATACCGGCGCGGGCGGCCTGCATCATGCCATAGATGGCATTGACCTTGAGCACGGCGCGGCGCGGGCTGGAATCGCTGCGGCCCATGCGCTCGAGATAGTTGATGTCGCCCAGATAGGACGGCACGGGCTCGCCGAAGCTGATGATGCGATGGTTGTCCAAGTCCTCAGGAGAGGTCGGCGCGCCATGTTCCTCGATATAGGAATTGGACGCGTAGAAGTGGTTGTGCACCGTGAACAGCTTGCGCTGGATCATTTCCGACTGGTTCGGACGGTGCAGACGGATGGCGACGTCTGCCTCACGCATGGCGAGGTCAAGCTCGGCGTCGTTGAGGCGGATTTCAAGCTGGATCAGGGGATAGAGCTTGAGAAACTCATCCAGACGCGACGAGAGCCAGGTCGAGCCTATACCGACGGTGGTGGTGACGATGAGCGGGCCGGTCGGGACGTCCTGACTTTCAGACATCTGCGTTTCGACCTGCTGCAACTCCCAGTGCATACGGTGCGCTGTGCGGAAGAGCTGCTCGCCCACCTCGGTGAGCACGAGGCCGCGGGCGTGGCGAATAAAAAGCTTTAGCCCGAGATCATCTTCAAGGGCAGAAATCTGGCGGCTCACGGCCGACTGGCTCATGCCGAGCTTTTCGGCAGCGTGGGTGAAAGAGCCCGACTCAGCGGCGGTATGGAAAATCCGGAGCTTGTCCCAGTCGAGCATTTTGCGACGCCTTTTTTGTTATCTTTCAGCCAGGTCGTACCACGAACCCCGCTTTAGGCGAGGGTCGTACGCTAATTGTGACAGCCTTGTGTTTTCCCCAAGTCATGCTGTCGCAGCCTATTCCGCCGCCTCGGCGAGTTCATGGGCAGCGAGGTAGCGCTCTGCATCGAGCGCGGCCATGCAGCCCATGCCGGCCGCAGTCACGGCCTGGCGGTAGATGTCGTCGGTAACGTCGCCAGCGGCAAAGACGCCGGGGATATTGGTTTCGGTGGTGCCGGGCTTCACCTGGAGATAGCCACCCGGCTTCATGTCCAGCTTGCCGGCGAAGATCGAGGTCGCCGGCGCGTGGCCGATGGCGACGAAGACGCCGTCGATCTTCTGCTCATAGGTTTCACCGGTTGCGCGGTTGCGCAGGGTGACGGAATTGACAGAAGGGGGCATGGGGGCGCCGCCGACTTCGACGACCTCGGTGTTCCAGCGCACTTCGATCTTGGGATTCTTGAAGAGGCGTTCCTGCAGGATGCGTTCGGCGCGGAATTCGTCGCGGCGATGCACGACGATGACCTTTTCAGCGAAATTGGTGAGGAAGAGGGCCTCTTCAACAGCGGTATTGCCGCCGCCGACCACGAGCACTTCCTTGCCGCGATAGAAGAAGCCGTCGCAGGTGGCGCAGGCGGACACGCCAAAGCCCTGGAATTTCTGTTCGGAAGGCAGACCAAGCCATTTGGCCTGCGCGCCGGTCGCGATGATGATGCTGTCGGCGGTGTAGGTGTCGCCGCTGTCGCCGGTGAGGACGAAGGGGCGGCGGTCGAAGTCGACATGGGTGATGATGTCGTTGACGATCTTGGTGCCGACATGTTCGGCCTGCGCCTTCATCTGGTCCATAAGCCAGGGGCCCTGGATGACATCGGCAAAGCCGGGGTAATTTTCCACGTCGGTGGTGATGGTGAGCTGACCGCCGGGCTGCAGGCCCTGGATCATGACCGGCTCCAGCATTGCGCGTGCCGCATAGATGGCGGCGGTATAGCCGGCAGGGCCCGAACCGATAATGACGACCTTTGCGTGCATTGCAGCGCTACTCCAACACGTCCGAGAAGAAAGTCCCGCGCCCCTAGTTAAGGTGCGAAGGGGCGAGGTTTCAAGGCAAAGTCACTCCCGCGAGGCAGATGCCCGCGGGAGTGAACAGAAAAGATCAATGGTGTGGCGGTGAGGTGACCGTACGGGTCGTCAGATGTACTTGATCTCGAGGATCTCGTAGCTGCGCGAACCACCGGGGGCGGCGACCTCGAACGAATCGCCGACTTCCTTACCAATCATGGCGCGGGCAATCGGTGCGGAGATCGAAATGCGGCCGCCGGTTGCGTCAGCTTCCGGGTCGCCCACGATCTGGTAGGTCTTTTCTTCCTCAGTGTCCTCGTCAACGAAGGTCACGGTGGCGCCGAACTTGACCGTCGAGCCGCTGAGCTTGGTGACATCGATGATGTCGGCGAGCGCCAGCAAGGTCTCTAGTTCCTTGATGCGGCCTTCGTTTAGGCTCTGCTGTTCCTTGGCGGCGGAATATTCGGCGTTTTCGGACAGGTCGCCATGGGCGCGCGCTTCGGCAATCGCGTCAATGATGCGACGACGTTCATTGCTGGTACGGTGCTCAAACTCCGCGGTAAGGGCCTTGTGGCCCTGAACCGTCATCGGGATCTTGTCCATCGTTGTGTAGCCTCCAATCGGCTCGACAAAAAATACTGATGCGCGCGGCTGCCCATTTGCGGCCACGTCGCAGAGACGAAACTGGTAATTGCCCCCGACCAGCAGTGCTGATCAAAATGGCATGACTCTCCGTGCCAAATGCGTTCGGCGACTGCGTCACGGCATATGTCAGGAGATATAGCTAGCTTGCCCGCGCTATCGGCTGCGGTCAAGCGAACACTGCCCCCTCAGATAGGCGCTCCACACCCCAAAGGGAAGGTGCGCCCACTTCAACTCTTAAACAGAAGGGGCGCGTTCCGGATGGAACACGCCCCTTCCGTCATTTGGTTAGTGGTTTAGCTTGCGGTCAGATTGTCGGCGGCGGACTTGCCAGTCCGCTTGTCCTTGACGATCTCGTAGTTGACCTTCTGGCCTTCATCCAGGCCGTTCAGGCCAGAGCGCTGGACAGCGGAGATGTGGACGAATACGTCCGCACCACCTTCATCCGGCTGAATAAAGCCGTAGCCTTTTTGGCCGTTGAACCACTTAACGGTGCCCGTTGCCATTTTGCGCGTTCCCTCGTGCAGTCGCTGCTGTTCGGTCCCTGTCGTGCACCCGACCTGAACCTAGTTGATATCGAAATATCGGAAGATGACGTCAGCAGTAGCGAATTGCATTCGCGTCTTCAGATCAGTCGGCCGCAATATTCGATGGCGGGACATTAAACTGAAATTTAAGCTGCATCAATACGTCGCGTGTGCGCGCAAGAACTTTCGGTAAACCTTTGGCTTACCGAAGAAAAACTTGATTCAACATATAAATAGTTACTCTCGCCGGGGCGGGCGGAGGGCAACAACCGGAGCGCCAATTGAAACGGCTGATATTGTGCCGGTTGCAGCGACCACCTTATCCCAAACGTTGCCTTTGGGAA
>JAAZLP010000242.1 GCA_012799265.1 Phyllobacteriaceae bacterium
AGCGCCGCCCAGACGAGCGCCGAGGTAAAGAACAATTTGGGCTGCGGAAAGAATGAACGAAACACCTGAGACTCCGGAGTCTGGGACTTGCGTCATCTAACTGCGACACAAGGTCCGAAACAAGGACGCCGAGCCGGCACAAGATTAAGCTTTGGTAGGGTTCTGGGGCGTCTCTGTGACTTCCCATCCCTATCAAGGGGCGCTATCAGCTAGTGCTCTTATACAGAAGCGAGTTTGCCATGAGTGCGGCGATGGAAGCCCCTGCCATTCCGGAAGACGATATTGATTCCGGCGCCCATCCCATCTTCGCCAATGCGCCCCGTAGCGGCGAGTTCAACAAGCTGCGCAAGCGCCTGATCCGCAATACCCGCGAAGCGCTGGAAAAGTTCGGCATGGTGCGCCCCGGGGACAAGTGGCTGATCGCCCTGTCAGGCGGCAAGGACAGCTATGGCCTTCTCGCGCTGCTGCTCGATCTCAAATGGCGGGGCCTTTTGCCGGTGGAACTGCTCGCCTGCAATCTCGATCAGGGTCAGCCGAACTTTCCCAAGCATATCCTGCCGGAATTTCTGACCAGTCTCGGTATCGAGCACCGCATCGAATATCAGGACACCTATTCCATCGTCACCGACAAGCTGCCAGCGGGGGCGACATACTGCTCACTCTGTTCGCGTCTGCGTCGCGGCAATCTCTACCGCATCGCACGTGAAGAGGGCTGTACGGCCCTGGTGCTTGGCCACCATCGCGACGACAGCCTCGAGACGTTCTTCATGAATCTCTTCCATGGCGGCAAGCTCGCTGCCATGCCGCCCAAGCTGGTCAATGACGAGGGCGATCTGGAAGTGCTGCGCCCGCTTATCTACTGCGCCGAAGAGGATCTGCAGCGCTTCTCTGACGCTATGCAGTTCCCAATCATTCCCTGCGATCTCTGCGGCTCGCAGGACGGCCTCCAGCGCAATGTCACCAAGGCCATGCTGACGGACATGGAACGCGCCATGCCGGGCCGCAAGGACGTGATGATCCGCGCCTTGGGCAACATCAATCCGAGCCATATGCTCGACCCGAAACTCTTCGATTTCGCCAGCCTCTCCCCCAACCCAAAGGAATAAAAGCATGAATGTCGACCGTCTCGCCGCCATCCTCAAACAGGCGGCCCAGGAAGAAATCATGCCGCGCTTTCGGCGGCTGGACGACGGCGATATTCAGACCAAGACCGGCGCTTTCGATCTCGTAACCGAGGCCGACACAAATGCCGAGCGCGTCATCACAGCGGCGATCAATGCGCACCGTCCCGACTATCTGGTCATTGGTGAGGAGGCCGTAGCGGCAAACCCAGAACTCCTCCAGTCCAACCTCGAGGATCGAATCGTGATTTACGTCGATCCCGTTGATGGCACTGCCAATTTTGCCGGTGGGTTGCCGCTCTTTGCCGTTATGGCCTCGGTGGTACAGAACGGCGAAACGGTGGCGGGTGTAATCTACGATCCGGTCGGCGATGACGTGCTGATGGCAGAATGCGGCTGCGGGACGTGGCAGGTTTTCCCCGATGGGCGCACCATCCGCCAGAAGTTCGCCGATCCGGTTCCGCTGTCTGAAATGGGTGGCCTCGCCTCCACGAGCTTCCTGCCAGTCGATCAGCGCGCTGTGGTTCTGGGCAACCTTGCCAAGGTCAAGATGCTCGCGTCCTATCGCTGTGCCGGCCATGAGTATCGCTATGCCGCTGGCGGCAATATCCACTTCCTCGCCTATGGCAAGCTGATGCCTTGGGACCACGTCGGTGGCGCGCTGATGATGCGCGAATGCGGCGCCCATGTCGCTAAGTTCGATGGTTCGGAATATCGTCCCAGCGATATCAGCGGTGGCCTGCTCGTCGCGCCGGATAAGGAAAGCTGGGACGAACTCAAGCGCGACGTTTTCACGGTCTGAGACCAGTGTCAGAGCCGAAAAAGTAAGGGTCCCGAAAGGGACCCTTTTTTAGTGAGCATCAACCACAGGTGCATCGTCGGCATATTGTTCGCCAACGCCGAACAGCTTGCCCTTTTCTGCGATCAGAACGCAGCCCAAGGCCAGCAGACCCATGATCAGATAGCCTGCCGAAATGTTCAGTGCGGTGCCATCATAGGCCTGGCCGATGATCATGCCCATGATGGCTGCGCCGACGGTCTGGATAAAGCCGAAGGTGGCCGCTGCCGTACCCGCTACCTTGCCGAGTGGCTCCATGGACAGCGAATTCATGTTTGAGCTCGCCCAGCCAAAGGCAAAGAAAACCACCGCCAGAAGCGGATAGAAGACGATGAAAGGCAGCATGTCTGCGAGCGCCAAGGCCGTCATCACAGCGCCGCCCGCCGTATACGCCAAGATGGCACCATGCGAGAGACGGCGCATGCCGACGCGGCGGACCACCCGCGAATTGGTGAACGACGAAACGGCCATCAGCCCAGCGATCGCGGCGAAGGCCACGGTGAACCACATGCCCAGCCCATAGGTCTCGACATAGACCTGCTGGGAAGAGTTGATGAAGCCCATCAGCGCGCCGAACAGGAACATGCCGGCGAGTCCATAGAAGATCGCCATGCGGTTGGTGAAGACGACGCGGAAGCCGTCAACGACGGCACCAGCGCTCAGCGGGCGACGCTTGTCCAAGGGCAGGGTTTCGGGCAGCTTGAAGTAGGCCCAGGTGGAGATCGCCGCAGCCAGCACGCCCATGAAAATGAAGATTGTCTGCCACGGTCCCGTCAGCAGCAGGATCTGGCCAATGCCCGGCGCCACGATGGGAATGGCCATGAACACCATGAAGGTCAGCGACATGACTTCCGCCATTTCACGGCCCGAATATTTGTCGCGCACGATGGCGGTGGTGATCACGCGGGCACTGGCCGCGCCGACGCCCTGAATGAAGCGCAGAACGAGGAGAGTGGTGAAGTCCGTGGCAAAGGCTGCAGCGATAGCCGCGACGATATAGAGCGCGATGCCGGCCAGCATCGGTGCACGACGCCCAAATCGATCCGTCAGCGGGCCAAAGGCAAGCACAGCGATGCCCATGCCCAGCATGTAGGACGTGATGACGAACTGCCGCTCGTTCTCATTCGCCACGCCCAGCGCCTCGCCCATATAGGGCAGGGCGGGCAGCATTACGTCCACGGCGATGGCGTTCATCGTCATCAGGGCCGCAATGAGGGCAATAAAATGAGGGCGCGATAGCTCGCGTGTGAAGTGGTTTGTCATGTTTGAAGCTCGTCAGGGCCGAGGGAGGAGGCCCCGGCCTTAGGAATTGCCGGGACCATGAACCCCTTATACACATTTGGCAAGCCATCAATCGGCATTCGCCGATGGAAGGTCAGGCTGTCTTGAGGGCGAAGTTTTTGTCGCTGCGCTCGTTGATCGGAATGTGGACGGCTGCCGAGGCCAGGCCCAGCGCAATGCCCAGATACCAGACCAGGTCATAGGCCCCGGTGAGGTCATAGACATAGCCGCCCAGCCAGACGCCGACGAAGGAGCCGATCTGGTGGCTGAGGAAGGCGATGCCATAGAGCATGCCCATATAGCGCGGTCCAAAGAAGACGGTCACGAGCCCCGCGGTGAGCGGCACCGTCGAGAGCCAGAGCAGGCCCATGGACGCGGCAAAGGCATAGGCGGTCCACTCGCTGACCGGGAACAGCAGGAAGGCGGCGATGGCAATGGCACGCAGGAAATAGATGCTGGCAAGCAACATCTGCTTGGGCAGGCGGCTACCCAGCCAGCCGGACATCAGCGAACCGACAATGTTGAAGAGGCCGATCACCGCGATGGTCCAGCTGCCGACTTCCGGCGTCAGGCCGCACTGCACCAGATAGGCCGGCATGTGCACATTGATAAAGGCCAGGTGGAAGCCGCAGACGAAGAAGCCGATTACCAGCAGGCGATAAGAGCCATAGCCCCAGGCGCGCGACAGGGCCTCCATAAAGCGCAGGTCGGCCTGACCGGGTACGGATGCCGCGCGACCGCGCAGCAGGGCCGAGAGCGGAATGATCAGCAGCAGGATCGCCCCGATCCAGACCAGCGCCATCTGCCAGCCAAAGGCTGAGATAAAGCCTTGGCCGAGGGGGGCAAATATGAACTGGCCGGCCGACGACGCCGCCGTGGCGATGCCAAAGACCATGCTGCGCTTTTCTTCCGGGACGACGCGCCCGAAGGCGGCCATGACGACACCGAAAGAGGCGATGGCAATGCCGACACCGGTGACGACGCCCGCCGTCACGGTCATGGTCAGCGTATCGGGCGAAAAGGCCATGCCCAGCACGCCGAGTGCATAAATTAGGCCGCCAAAGGCGAGGACACGGCCAGAGCCATACTTGTCGGCCATCCCGCCAGCGAAGGGCTGGGCGATGCCCCAGGCAAGGTTCTGCACGGCCATGGCCATGCCCCATTGCTCGCGGGTCAGCCCAAGGTCTTCGGTCACCGGCAAGGTGAAAAGGCCAAAAGAACCGCGCGTGCCAAAGCCGATGGCGGCGATGATGCAGCCTGCAAGGATAACCAGCGGAACGGGGAGCGCAGGGCGCGTGGCGGTGGCAGTCATTGTACGAGTCTCAGGGGATCAGGAGAGAAGACTACGCCCCCCATGCCATCGCGCAAAGTGATATTCCTCAATGGAGCTCATCACTGATCCTGATGGGTTGACCTTCGGGTCAATCGGGCAGACACAGTGCCTGAATTGAGTTTGCCATGATCCGACACATTGTTTTCTTCACTGCCAAGTCGCCCGAAAACATCGATGCCATCTGCGAAGGCCTCGCTCTTTTGGCCGCGATTCCCCACAGCATAACCTTCGAGGTTACCCGTAACAGCCGCGTCGACCTCTACGGCAATGACATTGACGTCGTGGTCTATGGCGAGTTCGCGGATCAGGAAGCGCTTGATGCCTTCAAGGCCCATCCCAATTACGCCGAATCCGTTCGGCGCGTCCGACCGCTGCGCGATATTCGCTATGCTGCCGATATCGTTGTTCCAGAAAAGCAAGAAGGCCCCGCCACTTAGGGCAGGGCCTTCAAATTCTGATTCCGCTTGAAGCTTAGGCCGACTGCTTCACGGCAATGCCGGCCTGCTGCAGGTGCTGGGCCAGTTCGCCCGACTGAAACATTTCTCGGGTGATGTCGGCGCCGCCGATGAATTCACCCTTCACATAGAGCTGGGGAATGGTCGGCCAGTTGGTATAGGCCTTGATCCCGTCGCGCAGCTCTGCGCTCTCCAGGACATTGGCGCTGTCGAATTCGACGCCGAGATAGTTGAGGATCTGGACGACCTGGCCGGAGAAGCCGCACTGCGGGAAATCGGGCGTGCCCTTCATGAAGAGGAACACGTCATTATTCTTCACCTTGTCGTCGATGAAGGCGTTGATATCGGTCATGGGAGAAGCCTTTCAAAAGTCCGGGGTCAAGGGCCGGCTGAATTCGCCCTCTAAATAAGATAGCACCCCGTCACTGTCGAGGGTGGTGTGCGAAGGCGTCGCGGATTGTTGTTTCGTTACCCGCAGTCGAACGAGCACTAGCGCAACCGTTCGGCGATCCAGCCATGGCTGAGTACATCATCATTGCCGGTAAAGAGCACTGTCTCCCAACCATGGGACTTGGCAACGTCCAGCACCTTCTGTGTGTCGTCGAAGAACAGCGGAGGCTCGTCAAACCTGCCCATGCGATCGTCGGCAAACTCGAAAAAGCCGCGATGCGCCTTGGTCATGCCGGCGCGCGCCGAATAGAAAATGTCCTCGAATAGCGCGCCGAGCCCCATAGTCGTCCAAAGCCACTGGGCGCGCATGTGGTCCTGATTGGTGGCGATGAAGAGCCTGACGTCAGGATGTGCCTTGAGCCGCTTGATGGTTTCGACTAGCTCAAGATTGAGCGTCGCGTAGTGATTGAGCCAGAGATCGGCGAAGGCCATGGTCGAGCCTTTGTAGCCCATGCCCGACAGGCGCTTGTCCAGCGCCTCCATCATCGGCGTCTGGCCGATCAGCACCTTCTTCATAAAGACGTCGAAGATGAATTCGCTCTGGAAGCGATCCGCATCCACGCCGACAGCCGCAAGTGCTTTGTCCCAGCTTTCGCGCTGATCGGGGCGAGCGTGATAGCCATGGATCAGCACGCCATCGACGTCGAACACGACGGCTCGTGTCATGGGCGCTTGCCGGGGCTGGCGCCGAGGCCATTGAGAACGGATTGGGGGATACCCAACTCGCGGATCACATCGGCATGGCGCCGAAAACCGATCAGCTCGCGTTGAACGAAATAGGCCCAGACGGCCTGTTGTGCCTCGGCCAGCGCCGCAGGATCCGGTGTGGCCGTGCCGAGCGCGGCGATGGTCTTCACCACCCGCGCTTCGGCGGCGCCGAGGGAGCTGGCGCGCTCGGCCATGATCTCATGTTCAATCGCTGCGGTACCGGCCTGCGGCCGAACCATTCGGATGAGATCAAGCGAGTCGCGCAGCCCGCTCATCAGTCTGGTACGCTCGTTTGCAGGGCTAGTGCATGGAGCGCCCCGCCCATGTCACCCTGTAGGGCCGCATAGACCAGTTGATGCTGTTGTACGCGGGACTTGCCGCGGAACTGTTCCGACACGACGGTTGCTGCATAGTGATCGCCGTCGCCGGCAAGGTCGCGGATTTCGACTGCGGCATCGGGCAGGGCAGCCTTGATGCGGCGCTCGATCTCGTTTGCGTCCATTGGCATGAGCTGACTCCCCTCTATATTCCGGACGGGCTGTCCGGTGCCTGCCCATGATATGGCATGCAAGGTGAGTGGCTTCAACCGCGGCCTACTGGCCTGTGGGAAGTGTCACCTCGGGTGCCCGATCCATCCCCACACAGCAGTCGGCATCGGCGCGGGTCGAGAAGTTGGCGATGATGAAATCAACGAGCGGCCGTGCTTCTGCCGCGAATTCGGTCGCGTAGATGCAGTCCAGCGTATAACCGCGTCCAGCGGCGACGGTTTCCGTGTGCACAAGGGTCACCGGAATATCCATCGGGGAATCTGTGCTGTTTCCCTCATAGGTGAGAGCGGTCGCGTCCTGGAACTCGACATTGCCCTTGGACGTGAGAGCGAAGCCGGGCAGGGTCTGCCCCCAGGCCTCTGTCAGCTCCGCGTCATTGAGGCCGTTCAGGGCGTCCTGTGGGGTCCAGGCGGCATCTTCCACTGCCACCACGAGCAGCTCGCATTGCAGTGGCGCGC
>JAAZLP010000243.1 GCA_012799265.1 Phyllobacteriaceae bacterium
ACGCTGGCCCAGTCGACCGTCTCCCAGCACATCAAGGTGTTGCTTGACGCTGGCCTCATCGACCGCAAACCTCACGGCACCCGCAATCGCTATTGTATCCGTCGAGAAACGTTGGCTGATCTGAAAGCTGCCTTTGGCGGCCTGCTGCAGGGGCTGGCGCCCTCGACGACCAAGGAAGCGGAACCCGCCTGATGGCTCACAATAGCGCTGAGAAGAAGCCGTCCGTTAGCGCGGACGAGGGCTCGGTATTTTCTACCATTCGCAACCTCTGGCCCTATATGTGGCCGGAGAACCGCCCGGACCTTCGCATTCGGGTTATTCTGGCCCTTGCCGCACTGATCGTCAGCAAGGTCGCGACGACGTTCATCCCCTTCATCTACAAGGGGATCATCGACAGTCTGGACGGCGACGCTGCCAATTCCGCCCTGGTTCTCGGCGTAGCCATGCCGGTCATGCTTGTCGTCGCCTATGGTGTCACAAACCTCATCGACAACGGGTTCCAGCAGCTCCGCGACGTCTGGTTCGCCAGCGTTGGTCAGAATGCCGTGCGTCAGCTGGCCAATGAAGCTTTTGTGCACATGCACAAGCTGTCGCTGCGGTTCCACCTTGGTCGCCGCACCGGCGGGTTGAGCCGCGTCATCGAACGCGGCATCAAGGGCATCGAGACGATTGTCCGCTTCACCATGCTCAACATCGTCCCGACGATGATCGAGTTCGTGGTGACCGCGGTCATCTTTGTCACCATGTTCGGCATCAGCTATCTCGGCGTGCTTTTGCTGGTGATCTGGGGCTATCTGGTCTGGACCATCAAGGCCTCCAACTTCCGTATCTCCATCCGCCGCGACATGAACAGCAGCGACACCGACGCCAACTCCAAGGCGGTTGATAGCCTGCTGAACTACGAGACGGTGAAGTATTTCACCAATGAGGAAATGGAAGCCCGGCGCTACGACGCCGCGATGCAGAAATATGAACGATCGGCGGTCCGCATCTGGACGTCGCTAGGGGCGCTCAATTTCGGTCAGGCGCTGATTTTCTATACCGGCACCATCGTCATCCTTGTGATGGCGACCTATGGCGTGCTCAACGGCACCCTCACGGTTGGTGATTTCGTCCTTCTCAACACCTTCCTTATTCAGATTTACCGCCCGCTCAACCAGATCGGCTTCGTCTACCGCGAGCTGCGTCAGGGGCTGACGGACATTGAAGAAATGTTCAAGCTGCTGGACCAGGAGCCCGAGATTGCCGACAAGTCCAATGCGGCGGCACTGGATATTTCCAATCCTGCCATTCGCTTTGACAACGTCACCTTCCACTACGACGCCAATCGTCCCATCCTGAAGGGCGTGAGCTTCGAAGTCCCGGCAGGCAAGACGGTGGCCATCGTCGGTCCGACGGGGGCAGGGAAGTCGACCATCTCCCGGCTGCTTTACCGGTTCTATGATGTTACCGGCGGGTCGATCACGATCAACGGCCAGGACATTCGGGACGTGACGCAGAAGAGCCTGCGCTCGGTCATTGGCATGGTTCCGCAAGACACCGTGCTGTTCAATGACACCATTGGCTACAATATCGAGTATGGCCGTCCTGGCGCGTCACTGGATGAAGTCAAGGATGCTGCCCGCATGGCGCAGGTCGCGTCGTTTATTGAAAATCTGCCAAGTGGCTATGATACCCAGGTGGGCGAGCGCGGGCTCAAGTTGTCCGGCGGTGAAAAGCAGCGCGTCGCCATCGCCCGCACCATCCTCAAGGCACCATCCATCCTCATCCTCGATGAGGCGACGTCGGCGCTCGACACCAAGACCGAGCGCGATATCCAGCAGGCGCTCGATGAGGTTTCCCGCAACCGCACCACAGTGGTTATCGCCCATAGGCTCTCAACCGTTGTCAATGCCGACGAAATCCTGGTGCTTCGCGACGGGTTGGTAGCCGAGCGCGGCAATCACTTTGAGCTTCTGGCTCAGGACGGCCTTTACGCCCAGATGTGGAGCCGTCAGCGGGAGGCCACCGAGGCAGAGGAACGCCTGGCGCAAACGCAGGAAGACCCGGACGGCTTCGTCAAGCGCGGGACGCCGGCTGGGGAGTAGGTCAGCGGCGCATAGGCCATGAGCGGCCTTGCGCCCCCCGACAACTCGGTTATTCTGTGGACGGCACCCACCAAACCTGCCGCCGGGTTGAACGGGATCGACAAGCAGTCTGCGACCCGATTGGGCGTGCGTAATCGGCGGACACGGCCCGTTTTTGAACGGATCGCATCATGTTGCCAACGCAGTTCAACGGCGAAACCCTTGCCGCCTTCAAACGCAGCCTCCGGGCGGTTTGGCCGGAGGTCGGGTCATCCCATGCCGATGAGGCCATTGCCGCGCTTTGCGGCTATCGGACGTATGCCAGCCTGCTGTACGCCCTTTCGCAGGAGCCGGAACAGTTGGTGTTCGAGCCACATCCTGACCAGTTGATGGCCCGGCTGGGCGAGCTTGGTTACAAGCTGCGACCGTCCGATTTCGACCGAGTGTTGAAGACCTATCAGAGCGAGT
>JAAZLP010000244.1 GCA_012799265.1 Phyllobacteriaceae bacterium
CACCCACGACATGGGCGTCATCGCCCAGACGGCATACCGCATGGTCGTGATGCATCAGGGCAAGGTGGTGGAAACCGGCACGGTGGGCGACATCATCCGTCGACCGCGCGAGCCTTATACGATCAAGCTGATCGACAGCATCCCCACCATCAAGCGGGACGAAGACGCCCCTGCCCCGGCGCCTGCCGCCAATGATGACGCAGCCTATGTTCAGGTGAAGCACCTCGTCCGCGACTTCGAAATCGGCGGCGGCAGCTTTACCAGACTGCTCCCGGGCAAGGTCGACATTTTCCGCGCCGTCAATGATGTGAGCTTTACCATTCCCAAAGGTGAAACCTTTGGCCTGGTGGGCGAGTCCGGCTCAGGCAAATCGACCTGCGCCAAGATGATCGTCGGCCTTCTGCCGCCGAGCTCTGGTCAGATTCTTGTCGATGGCCATGACATCTGGGCAGGTGGCGCTGGCCATCGCGAACGCCGCAAGCGCGTCCAGATGATCTTCCAGGATCCCTATGCCAGCCTCAATCCACGCTGGCGTGTGGCGGACATCATCGCCGAACCGATGCGCACGCTGGGCATTGCCCGCAACCGCTCGGAAGTCGATGACCGCGTCGCAGAGCTCCTCCGTCGCGTGCGCCTTGATCCCTCGGTCATGCGCAAGTTCCCGCATGAATTCTCCGGAGGCCAGCGCCAGCGTATCGCCATCGCGCGTGCCCTGTCGAGCCAGCCAGAGTTCATCGTCTGCGACGAGCCCACATCTGCGCTCGACGTGTCGGTGCAAGCGCAGGTGCTCGATCTGATGAGCGAACTGCAGGCCGAATTCGGCCTCACCTATCTCCTCATCAGCCACAACCTGGCTGTTGTCCGTCAGATGTCGACCGCGGTCGGCGTGCTGCATAATGGCGTGATGGTCGAAAAGGGACCAACGGACTCCATCTTCGATAATCCTCAAGCGGACTACACCCGCATGCTGCTGGATGCCGTCCCGGATATCTCGAAGGTCGCCTAAAGCGGCGCCAACGCACACACGAAGCGGCGCAAGCGCCGCTTCGTTATTAGTTGAGTGTACCGTCAAACGTCCGCGCAGAGGCACAAAAGTGCTCAGGCCGGGAGTTCGGTGAGAGCTCGGGCGATTACCGCTCGACGCACATAGCAACGCCCATACCGCCACCGATGCATAGTGTGGCGAGACCGCGCTTGCTGTCGGAACGCGCCATTTCATGTAGCAGTGTAACGAGGATACGCGCGCCGGATGCGCCGATCGGGTGGCCGATTGCGATGGCGCCGCCATTGACGTTGACCTTGGACGTGTCCCAACCCATGCCGGCATTGACGCCACAGGCCTGGGCCGCGAAGGCCTCATTCGCTTCGATGCGGTCGAGGTCGTTGATGGTCCATCCGGCCTTTTCGAGCGCCTTTTTGGAGGCCGGAATTGGACCTGTGCCCATCAGCGCGGGATCGACACCGGCCGTTGCCCAGCCGGCGATGCGGGCCAGTGGGGTGAGGCAGCGGGCCTTGGCTTCGTCGGCGGTCATAAGGACCAGCGCAGCAGCGCCATCATTGATGCCAGAGGCATTGCCAGCCGTTACCGTACCGTCCTTATCAAAGGCCGGGCGGAGCTTGGCGAGGCCTTCGGCGCTGGCATCGGCGCGTATATATTCATCGCGATTGACCACGACGTCGCCTTTACGGGTCTTGACCGTAAAGGGTGTGATCTCGGCATCGAACGTGCCCGCTGCCTGAGCGGCGGCGGCCTTTTGCTGGCTCGCGAGCGCGAAGGCATCCTGAGTCTCGCGGGAGATGCCATATTCCCTGGCGACGTTTTCGGCAGTGATGCCCATGTGATAGCCGCCGAAAGCATCGGTGAGGCCATCGCTCAGCATGGTATCAACCAGCGTGACCGCACCCATTTTGGCGCCAGCGCGGAGATGCTGGCAATGGGGCGCAAGGGACATGGATTCCTGACCACCGGCCACGATGATGCGGGCATCGCCGGAGGCGATCTGCTGCATACCAAGGGCCACGGCGCGCAGGCCAGAGCCGCAGAGCTGATTGATGCCAAGAGCGGTTGCCGTGTTTGGAATACCGGCGTTGATTGCTGCCTGACGCGCCGGGTTCTGGCCGGCACCAGCGGTCAATACCTGTCCCAGGATGACTTCGTCGACTTCATCCGGACGCACGCCGGCCTTTTCGAGGGCAGCGGTGATGACCGCGGCGCCAAGGTCATGGGCGGGCGTATTGGCAAAAGCACCGAGGAATGAGCCAACGGCAGTTCTGGTGGCGGAGACGATGACGATATCGGTCATGCTGCCACCGCATCCAGCGCGACGGTGAAATGGGCTTCGGTCTTGGCCTTGATCTCGTCGAGCGTGACGCCGTCGGCGAGCTCGATGAGGCGCATGTCGACTTCGCCGCGACGGGCGATGGTGAACACACCCAGGTCAGTAATCACAAGATCGGCCACACGCTTGCCGGTGAGCGGCAAATTGCATTCGCGCAGGAGCTTGGCCTGGCCCTTGGCTTCATGTTCCATGACCACGACGACGCGCTTGACGCCAGCGACGAGGTCCATGGCCCCGCCCATGCCTTTGACCATCTTGCCCGGGATCATCCAGTTGGCGAGATCGCCATTTTCGGCAACCTGCATGGCGCCGAGAATGGAGAGGTCGATGTGGCCGCCGCGGATCATGCCGAAGCTGTCGGCGCTGGAAAAGAAGCTGGTTTCCGGCAGGGTGGTGATGGTCTGCTTGCCGGCATTGATGAGGTCGGCGTCTTCTTCACCGTCATAGGGGAAGGGGCCCATGCCCAGCATTCCGTTTTCGCTCTGCAGGCGCACATCCATCCCTTCCTGGATGTAATTGGCCACGAGCGTGGGAATGCCGATGCCGAGATTGACATAGAAGCCATCCTGCAGCTCGCGCGCAGCGCGGGCGGCCATCTGATCGCGGGTCCAGGCCATTATGCGTTCTCCTCGATGCGGGGGCGGACAGTGCGCTGCTCGATATGCTTGGTCGGCGCGGGCACGTGGATGATGCGGTCGACAAAGATGCCAGGCGTGTGGATCTGGTCGGGATCGATCGAACCGGTGGGCACGAGATGCTCGACCTCGGCCACGGTGACCTTGCCGGCGGTCGCCATCATCGGGTTAAAATTGCGGGCGGTCTTGCGGTAGACGAGGTTGCCTTCGGCATCACCCTTATAGGCGTGGACGACGGAGAGGTCGGCGACGAGGCCGGTTTCCATCACATAGTCTTCGCCATTGAAGGAGCGCACTTCCTTGCCGTCAGCGATGATCGTGCCGACGCCGGTCTTGGTATAGAAGGCGGGAATGCCAGCGCCACCGGCGCGAATGCGCTCGGCCAGGGTGCCCTGGGGGTTGAATTCCAGTTCGAGTTCGCCGGAAAGGAACTGCTCGGCAAAGAGTTTGTTCTCGCCCACATAGGACGAAATCATCTTCTTGACCTGCTTGGTCGCGAGGAGCCGTCCGAGGCCAATGCCGTCGACGCCGGCATTGTTGGAAATGATGGTGAGATCGCGGGCGCCGGAGCGCTCGATCCCTTCGATCAGGGCTTCAGGAATGCCGCAAAGGCCGAAGCCGCCGGACATGATGGTCATGCCGTCGCGCAACAAGCCCTCGAGGGCATCAGCGACAGTGGAACGGGTTTTGCGCATCGAAATAGGTCCTCCTGATGCGGGTTTCGGACGACGCTAGAGCCTGTTCAAGGCTGCCAGATAGTCGTATTTATACGACATGAGTTCACCCCCGAAATTCACCCTGTCCGAGAGGCCGGTGCCGCTGGTTTTCGCGACCATAGGAAAGAAAGCCCCGGCAGTGCCGGGGCTTTAGGGGTCGCGCGTGGCGGGGGGCCACGCGCTCGGTATCGGGAGGAGGTGAGACCTAGAACTGGGCCAGGCGATCGAGCAGTGCCTGACCTTCAACAGGATCGAGACCCGAGGTGAACTCCAGCCAGATCTGCGGCGCGGTTTCCATTGCGGCCTTCCAGGCAGCGAGCTGTTCGTCGCTCGGGGTCTGCATGGTCACGCTGCCTTCAGCCAGATAGGCATCACGGCGTTCGTTCTCGTAGTCGTCGGTAACCTGCGCAGCCCATTCGGAGAAAGTGCGGCCAAGCGACTGGTCGAGCACGGCCTTGTCCTCAGCCGACAGGCGCTCATAGGTGTTCTTGTTCATGAGCACGAGCATAGGCGTCATGGTCATGTTCAGATTGGTGAAGTAGCGCGCCGGCTCATGCAGGCGGAAAGTGGTCATCGCGTTGAGGTTCCACAGCGTGGCGTCAACGATACCGCGTTCCAGGCCTTCATAGACTTCGGTTGCCGGCAGGTTGACGCTCGATGCGCCAAGTTCTCCAATCAGGCGACCAACATAGGCCGACGGCGCGCGGATGCGCATGCCCTGCACCTGTTCCGGCGACAGGATGCCTTCCTTCGGCGTGATGTAGTTGTAAGCCGGCGTGGTGAAGAGGCCGACCAGCTTGAAGTCTTCATATTCGGAAGAGATGAGCCCTTCCTCATACATCGTCATCAGCATGTCGGTCAGCTCGACTGCGGTTTCCGCTATGAACGGGATTTCGCCGACCGAGGTCTTCGGGAAGACGCCTGGCGTATAGCCCGGCACCACCAGTGCGATGTCGGCAACGCCGTTCTTCACAAGATCATACTGAGCGGTGGCGGCACCGAGGATTGCGCCGGGATAGAGGCGCATCTGGGCGGCGGGGCTCAGTTGCGGGTTCATTTCGTCGATCCACGGCTGAAGCACGCGGGCCGAATAAAAGCCCTGCTGCGGCTCAAAGCTCGAGACACGAATTTCAGCCATGGCAGGGGTCGCAAGCGCGGTGCCAACCATGA
>JAAZLP010000245.1 GCA_012799265.1 Phyllobacteriaceae bacterium
ACCTGACCGGCCCGCGCAACATCCCGTTGTCGGCGCTGATGCAGTGCAAGTATCCGTTGGCCCGCAAGGTCAAGGAGCGTATCGCCGACATCCGGGCAAAAGAGCGCGAGGGCGTCTACCAGCGGTCGCTGTTCGCCCCGGAAGCGAAGCCCGAAATCTCCTTCGACAACGGCTTCGTGTTCGCCGACGACATGTTCGTCGGGGTCCGCACTTACCGTGGCTCATATCGCTTCTCGAAGCACTTCACCGGCTGGGACCAGATACCAGCCTTCGACGGGGCTGACGATGGCGAGGAACTGAACTGCGCCAAGATGCTGGACAGCCTGCCTGAGGTCAAACACTGGATCAGGAACGTACCACGCCACCCCAGCGCGTTCTGGCTCCCTACGGCATCGGGAAAGTTCTACCCCGATTTCGTGGCCGAACTGACCGATGGTCGCATCCTCGTGGTGGAATACAAGGGCGCACATCTGACCGATGCTGCCGACACCGACGAGAAACGCGCCATCGGGGCGCTCTGGGAGAAGGCCAGCGGCAGCAAGGGTCTGTTCCTCATGGCCGAGAAGCAGGTGGACGGGAAGGACGTGCGGGGTCAGATGCTGGCGAAGGTTCGGTAGGTCGCGCTCGTGGCGGGCATTCCCCGTTAGGCAGCGGAACGCAATACCAATCCGCTGCAAAATCAGGATTGCAGAAAAATGGTAAACGCTGAGTTACCGAGGTGACGTATCGCGTTTGATTTAAATCCACCTGTGGATAGTGATCACCCGTTTACGTGCATCAGTTCCAATAGGCGGCGTGGCTACCGCTGTACGGAGTTTTGCATGAGCGACTACCCCGCAGCCCGCCTTCATCTGGAGCGGGCATTTGACTATCTGTATGGGCAGGATGAAATCAGTAAGAACGCACGTGAAGCTCTCGACTTGCTGATTGAGGCTGTTGCCACTGCTGAGCACAAGAAGCGTGACGACAGGAAGGTGCTCCGCCATCCTAGCTTTCGAGGATCACAAGGTCTTCGTGGTTGAAACTGTGGCCACTCATCCGTTCCGGCCCGCCGCATGCTGCATGTCCTGTGCCTGCTTGGTGAGCGCCTGCGAGGGTGAGCCACGGAACCCGTCACGGGGCTGACTGGCCTTCGGGTCCGGTACACCGTGTCCGCGACCATACTCGCGGCTGACCCGAACACGTCGAGCACTTCGGCGCCCTACTGCTCGATTGTTCGTACCAGACTGGTCAGTGCTTCATTTAGCGGATTGTCGGCAGCAATGAGCGCCATGGTACGGTTCTCGGCTTCGACCAGCTCCATCTGCCGTATAGTCGTCCTCTCCCGCTCCTTTATAGGCCGGTGTAACGGTACATGGTGACAGTGGCGTGGGCCGTAGCCTCTGCCTTTGCCAGAGACAAAAAGAACCGGCCATGGTGACTATGAGCTATCACCCCCCTCGAACGCACCGGCTCAGACTTGTAAAATCCACTGTGCTTTGCCGCCATTCTCATTGGACGTGCACCGGCTAGCGTGTCGATGATACGGCGGAGCCGAACTCCCAGCGATGGAGATTGGGGGTAGACAAGAATGTTGGCACCTCCACTGCCGGAATGGGACGACTGAATAGATACCCTTGCCCGAACGTACATCCCCGCGCTTTGAGGTAGCGGGCTTGCTCAATCGTCTCGACGCCCTCCGCCACGGTCTGCATGTCCAGTCGTTTGGCCATTTGGAGAATGGCGTCCGTGACAGCGGTTGCCTTTGCATCTCTGTAGTCTAGTTGGTCTATGAAGGACTTGTCGATTTTGATGACATCGACGGGGATCTTCTGGAGATGAGTGAGCGACGCATAGCCCGTTCCGAAGTCGTCCAGCGCGACCATCACACCCTTGGAACGCAGTTCGTCGAGCATGCGTGACACCTCGGGACCGAACTCTCCGATCAGGACGCTTTCCGTTACCTCAATGTCGAGTTCGGCAAGTGTCTGACCGTATTCGCGGGCGTGAGCGAGTAGTCGTTCGGCCAATGTCTGCTTCCGGAAGTCACCAGCCGCGACGTTAATCGCTATACGTCCCACGACGGTTCCGGTAGCACGCCAGTTTGCGAGATCAGCGAAGACGCACGAGAACATTCGATCCGTCAGCTTCACGGTGATCTCTGCATCAGTGAAAGCCGCCGAAATGTACGAGGGCGGGAAGACTTCACCGTCCTCACCGACCATGCGCAGCAGCGCCTCCCAGCCCATGATCTTGCCAGAGTGCAGATCGATCTTGGGCTGATAGTAAGGCACGATACGACCATCGGTCAGCGCGGCTCGCGCCGTCGCCAACATCGCTGCACGCCCTTCTGCCGCAACTCGGAGGCCCGGACTGAACTCGGTGATTGTACCGGGTATATCGGCCTTGGCGGTGTAGAGCGCGAGGTCAGCTGCGATCAACAGTTCTTCCGGCCCGCTTGCATCCCGTGGCCATATCGCAAGACCTCCGCAGAAACTGATCGGGATGGAAAGGCTTTCGTATTCCATGGTGTCGGCAAGGTCGGACGACAGCCTTGCCAAGAAGACCCGGTGCGCATCGAGTGTTGAGAGGTCAGGAATGATGATGGCGAACTCATCTCCTCCCAGACGGGCGACAGTAGCATTTCGGGGAAGGTTTCTCGTTAGACGGGTGCCCATCTCCACCAGAACTTGGTCGCCCGCCGCATGCCCCAACGTGTCGTTTAGGTCCTTGAAGCCGTTCATATCCAGAACAACGAGGGCCACAAATCGATCCAGCTGTCTGGCGCTCTCAATCGCGGTGCGCAGACGTTCTTGATAGAGTGCGCGATTGGGCAGTCTCGTTAGAGGGTCGTGGAACGCGGCCCAATGAAGTTCGGCTTCGGCCCGCTTTTGCTGGGTGATGTCGAGCATCGAGCCGACAAGGCGAATTGGCTTGCCACTTTCATCACGTACGATGACGCAGCGCGATCTTGTATCGATCCACTCGCCGCTGGCGGTGAGAAACCTAAACTCCTCATGCCAGTAGTCGGCCCCCGTTTCCAAGGCATCCGTCTGGCTCGCGAGTACGCGGGGACGATCGTCAGGATGGATGTGGTCAAGCCAGAAGTCGAGGTCAGTGTTACCATGTAGCTCCGGGTAGCCTAGTACCTTCTTGTGCGCTCCCGCCCACGTGGCGCGCTGGTCCTCGAACGACCAGTCCCAGATGACATCGTTGGTGGCGCGGGAAGCCAAGCGGTAGCGATCCTCACTCGAACGCAGAGCCTCCTCTGCCAGCACCTGATCGTGGATGTCCTCAAGACTTCCGTACCAAGCAACAATGCTCCCATTGTCCGCATGTCTTGGCCGTGCACGGACCCGGAACCACCGATACGAGCCATCTACCAAGCGGACGCGGTATCGAGCGTCTACCCGGTCCTCATCACCCGTCCGAACCGCTTCATCCCAAATCTCTTCAATCGTTGGCAGGTCGTCCGGGTGCAGGACGCGCTTCCAGCCCTCGCCGTAGCCCTCTTCAAGAGAGACGCCCACTAAGTCTCCCCACAGGGGTGCGATCTCCGTGATTTGTCCACTGGGGTCAGCCACCCATGCGATCTGCGGGTTGAGTTC
>JAAZLP010000246.1 GCA_012799265.1 Phyllobacteriaceae bacterium
AGGATTGTCCGTTGGATCGGCACCTGCACCGATATCCACGAAACAAGGCTGGCGGCGCAGGAGCGCGAGCTGGTCGCCCAGGAACTCAGCCACCGGATCAAGAACATCTTTGCCGTTCTGAGCGGGATTATCAGCCTGTCTGCCCGCAGCCAGCCGGAAGTAAAGCCCTTTGCCGACCAGCTTCGCCAGCGCATCTACGCCCTCGGTGAGGCGCATGACTTCCTGCGCCCGCATAGCGATATGTCAGCGGCCCCGTCGGGACACGGATCGCTGATGGCCCTGATCGATCGACTGATGCGCCCGTATAACGGCGAAACCGACAGGCGGGTGATCTTCGAGGGAGAAGACGCCTCGGTCGATGACGCGGCCGCGACGCCGTTGGCCCTGCTGTTTCACGAACTGGCCACCAATGCAGCCAAGTATGGCGGGCTATCCACGCCCACAGGTGCCGTTGTCATCAATGGACGACGTGATGGCGATCACTATGTCATACAATGGTCAGAAACCGGCGGTCCGCCCGTTGTTGATCCCGACAACCTGTCCGGGTTCGGATCTCGACTGGTGCAGTTGTCGGTGGAAGGTCAAATGCGCGGCGAGGTAAAACGTCGCTGGCTGGCCGATGGGCTGGAAGTGGAAATCAGGCTGCCGCTCGATGCTATCAACCGCTCATCGCGGCTGCGGTCGACGCCGCTCGATTAAGCTAGGCTTGCATCATTCGAGCTGAAGGCGCGGAGACGGCGCGGCGGCCGGGCATCGGCAGCGCGGCGGCGGGCAGCGGCATATTCCATCAGTTCGCGAATGTCCCGCTCGGTGGCTGGTTTTGGCATGACCCCCAATGCTCCCGCTACGCCATCGCCCAACTGCGACGGGTTGGCGGTCAGGAATGCAACGGTGACGCCATGGGTCTGGGCGAGGATCTTGCCAATATTGATACCAGTCGGGCCATCGCGCAGATTCAGGTCCACCAGTGCGATATCGGCTTGGGTCGCATGGGCTAGGGCCGACTTCTGGTCGGCAGCAATCCCGACGCTCTCATAGCCCATCTCCTCGATCACATATTCGATCTCGGTAGCGACTATTATTTCGTCTTCGACGATCAGGACACGATAGGGCATGACAACGGTAAGCTTGTGGACGGAGGCAGAAAGAGAATTCGATTGGGCAGGAACTCGCCAGTGGTGCCATGGGTTGCGCGAGGCGAGGGTTTGTGATCACGATTATTAGCTTCTTCCCTTACCAAAGCCCCAACGGCGCCCGCTTGCTCTCGCATGGGGGAGCGGTTAAGTCTCCGATCCGACCGTCCGGCCGACGACATTTATAGCAAGCAGCCGAGATTCCATTGACCGACCAGCTTCGCATCGCGCTCGCCCAGCTTAATCCCAAGGTTGGCGACCTTGCCGGCAATTTGACTCTGGCGCGCAGGGCGCTGGCAGAGGCCAATGCCGAGGGCGCGGACATTCTGATGTTCTCGGAATTGTTTCTGACCGGGTACTTTCCCGATGATCTGCTTTTCAAACCACAATTCGTTGCCGACGCCATCGCCTGTGCCAAAACGCTGATCGCCGAGACGGCGGGAACCGGTGTTTCCGTGATCCTTCCAACGATCTGGCAGGACCAGGGGCGGCTCTACAACGCCATGCTGGTTGGCGAGGGCGGTCATATCACCGCCATCCGTTACAAGCGCGAACTGCCCAATTCCGACGTCTTCTACGAGCCGCGCTACTTCACTCCCGGCCCCCTGCCGCTGCCGGTCGACATCAAAGGCGTCTCGGTCGGTATCCCGATCTGCGAGGATATCTGGCATCCCGAAGTCTGCGAGCATCTTGCCATGCGCGGCGCCGAGATCATGCTCTGCCCGAATGGATCGCCCTATTGGACCAACAAACAGCATGTCCGGAAAGAGCTCGTCCGAGCCCGCGTCGCCGAAGATGGCGTGCCCATGCTCTATCTCAACCAGGTCGGTGGCCAGGATGAGCTGGTCTTTGACGGAGCGAGCTTTGCGATTGAACCGGGAAAGAAGCTCGTTCTTCAGGGGAAATCGTTCGAGACCGATTTCATCATCTCCGACTGGCAGCGAACGGAAAGCGGCTGGACCTGCACGAATGGACGCGTTGAAGAGCTGACCTCGGTAGATGAGGCTCCGTGGCGGGCCGCTGTGCTGGGTCTGCGCGACTACGCGCATAAGAATGGCTTCAGCGAAGTGGTGCTTGGCCTGTCCGGAGGCATAGACAGTGCCGTTGTCGCAGCGATGGCGGCCGACGCCTTTGGACCGGAAAAGGTCCACTGCATCATGCTGCCTTATCGCTACACGTCCGAGGAAAGCCTCAAGGACGCCAAGGACTGCGCCGAGCGCCTGGGCGTGCGGTATGACGTGGTGGCCATCGGAAACCCGGTCGACCATGCCCTCGCCGAACTCGCGCCGATCTTCGGCGATCGCCCCGTTGATCTTGCCGAGGAAAACATCCAGTCGCGCATGCGCGGCACTATTCTGATGGCCGTCAGCAACAAGCTGGGCTCGATGCTGCTGACCACCGGCAACAAGAGCGAGATGGGGGTGGGCTATGCGACCATCTATGGGGACATGAATGGCGGCTACAATCCGCTGAAGGACATGCTCAAGATGCAGGTCTATGCGCTGGCCGACTGGCGCAACCGGAACATGCCCGGAGATTGCCTCGGCCGGGCAGGGGAAGTCATCCCGCCTTCAATCATTTCCAAGGCGCCCAGCGCGGAACTTCGGCCTGACCAGAAAGATCAGGACAGCCTGCCGCCCTATCCGGTCCTGGACGATATCCTCACCTGCATCGTCGAGGAGGAGATGGCCTTGGGCGACGTGGTCAAACGCGGCCATGATCCCGCGGTCGTCAAGCGTATCGAGCGGCTCCTTAACATCGCCGAATACAAGCGCCGTCAGGCGGCGCCCGGCCCCAAACTATCGCCTCGCGCCTTCGGGCAGGGGCGCAAATATCCCATCACCAATGGCTACAAGGATTTGACTGTCGGATGAGTGTCACTGTTCGTTGGGCGCCGTCGCCGACTGGAAATATCCATCTGGGCAATGCTCGCCCTGCCTTGCTGAACTGGTTTTTCGCGCGTCGTCATGGGGGCAAGTATGTGCTTCGCATGGACGACACCGACCATGCGCGTTCAACCCGGGAATTTGCCGACGGGATCGAGGCTGACCTGGCGTGGCTGGGCGTACAGCCGGACCTCCTTGTCCGACAGTCTGAGCGCACCGCGCTCTATGATGCGGCCAAGGAGAAGCTGATCGCGGCCGGTCGGCTCTACCCCTGCTACGAGACCGAGGAAGAGCTCGACCGCAAACGCGCCCGTGCGCGCCTCCTCGGCAAGCCGCCGATTTACGATCGCGCAGCGCTGAGCCTGACCGACGAAGATCGCGCTCGCCTTGAGGCCGAAGGGCGCAAACCGCACTGGCGCTTCAAGCTCGACGGCAAGCCGGTTCAGTTCAACGACCTCATCAAGGGGCAGCAGACCGTCAACACGGCATCCATGTCAGACCCGGTGCTCATTCGCGCCGACGGCTCCTACCTCTATACGCTGCCCTCCGTCGTGGACGACATCGACCTCGGCATCACCCACGTGATCCGGGGCGAAGACCATGTGTCCAACACCGGTACACAGATCGAAATCTTCGAGGCGTTGGGCGGTGTGGTCCCCACCTTCGCGCACCACAATCTTCTCACCGACGCACAGGGGCAGGGCTTCTCCAAGCGCATGGGGTCGCAGCCCATGGCAGACTTCCGCGCCGAAGGCTACGAGCCGCTGGCCATCGCCATCGTGGCCACGCTCACGGGCACCAGCCTTGCCGTTGAGCCTTATGAAAATCTGGACGCGATTGCCGCGCGGCTGGATTTCTCGATGATCTCGCATGGCGCGGCACGTTTCGACGACGCGGAACTGGACACGCTCAACGCCCGCATTCTGCATGCAATGCCCTATGCAGAGGCCGCCTCGCGCCTTTCCTCCCTTGGCCTCGAGGGTGAGGCGATGTGGAACCTGCTGCGCGAAAACCTCAGGAAATTCGGCGATATCGTTGAGTGGTCGAAACTCCTCACCGGTCCGGTGGAGACAGTGGTGGCGCCGGAGGATCAGGAATTCCTGACCCTCGCAAAGACGCTGCTGCCACAGGAGCCGTGGGATGAGAGCACCTGGAGCCAATGGACCGATGCCCTGAAGGCCACCACCGGTCGCAAGGGCAAGGCGCTCTTTTTGCCACTGCGTATGGCGCTGACCGGCCGCCATGACGGGCCGGAGCTTAAATCCCTGCTTGTCCTGCTTGGGCGTAAGGCGTGTCTGGACCGACTACCCTGACCGGCTTGCCGTCGAAATAGACGATACGTCGCTCCGTCTCGACCGCTGCCGTAGCGGTGGGACGACGGGCAACTTCTCCCGGACCTGCTGGACGGGGACGGGGTAGTGGGACATCCACGAGACCCACAGCTTCCACCGGCTGGGCGACCGCTTCGGCGACC
>JAAZLP010000012.1 GCA_012799265.1 Phyllobacteriaceae bacterium
CATGGGAAAGCTGTGATCGCGAACAACGAAGTCGTACTCGCCGTAAGCATGATCGCCAGCAGGGTGATCGTCTAGCAGCCTTGGGCACGGTCGCCTTTGAGGAAATCACCGATCCCGATGAGGCGCAGGCCGCCATCGGCGTCATGTTCCGCCAGCGCTCCGAGCGTTTTCGCGCGCAGGGCATCCGCGATTGCTTTGTGGTCGATGGCCTTACTGGCTTCTATCACGAGGCAGCCCGTCCGGGTTCCGGTGTCGATGTCCGTCTCCACGTCCTGCGCCTCGATGGCGAGATCGTGGCTGTTCGCTACAATGTGGTGCAGGGCGACCGGATGTTCTGTCTCATCTCGTCGATGACGGAAGATCCCGCTCTCCAGGCTGGCTCCCCGGGTAAGCAATGTCTGCTCCGCGTCATGCAGACCGTCTTCGATCAGGGAGTGACAGTCTTCGACATGGGCGCGGGTTTCTCTGATGAGAAACGACATTGGTGTAATGTTCAGATCGCGTTGCGACATCACTATGTGCCGCTGACGCCCTTCGGGTTCCTCGCATCAATGGCCCATGGAAGCCTGCAGCGCTTCCGGGCGTGGGCAAAGCACAACCCGCGCGTCCGGGCAGGCGTGCGCGCCTGGTCGCATTGGCGCGGCCGTATCAAGCCTTCCTCAGATCAGCCGTAGCGCCCGCATCGATGCATGGCCGGATCGGCCGATGATGATGTGATCGTGCAGCGTGATGCCGAGAGGCTTGGCCACATCCGCGATTTCCTTGGTCATCCGCACATCCGCCGAGGACGGCGTTGGGTCGCCCGAGGGATGATTATGGACGAGGATCAGTGCGGTGGCTGACAGCTCAAGCGTGCGCTTGATCACCTCGCGCGGATAGACCGGCGTGTGATCGACCGTACCCACCTGCTGTACCTCATCAGCGATCAGCCGATTCTTCTTGTCGAGAAAGAGGATGCGGAACTGCTCGACCGCTTCAAATGCCATCTGCCGGTTGCAGTAGTCGATGAGCTGCGTCCACGACGCCAGGATGGGCTTTTCCGTATCGATCAGGTTGCGACCATAGCGCTGGGCAACGGCCTGCATCACTTTGAGATGGGTAATGGAGGTAGCGCCCAGTCCCTTGATCTCTGCCAGCCGGGAAGGGGGCGCGCCAAGCACTTCCGAGATAGAGCCAAATCGTGCCAACAGGTCCTTGGCTAGAGCTTTGGTGTCCCGCTGGGGCAGGATGATGTGGAGCAGCAGCTCCAGAAGCTCGTAGTCGGCGAGGGCCTCCCCGCCGACCGCGTTGAAACGGTCCCTTGCCCGTTCACGATGGCCCGCATAATGCGGTGCCGCTTCGGCCAAACCCTTCTTCGTGGATTTGACCGTTTCGCTCACGCCGCCGCCCGACTCTTCATGGGGTTGAACAGACCACCCGGCGAGAGCGTGAAGATTTCACAGCCCGTTTCGGTAATCCCGATGGAGTGTTCGCACTGCGCCGACAGCGTCCGGTCGCGGGTCACGGCGGTCCAGCCGTCCGAAAGGATTTTCACATGCGGCTTGCCGAGATTGATCATCGGTTCGATGGTGAAAATCATACCCGGCTTGAGCGGAATGCCAGTTCCGGCGGTGCCGAAATGGAGGATATTCGGCTCGTCGTGGAAGAGCTTCCCGAGACCATGGCCGACAAAGTCGCGAACGACGCTCATCCGTTCGCCTTCGGCTAGCGTCTGGATCGCCGCGCCGATATCTCCTGTCGTGTTACCTGGCTTTGCCACCTGCAGCGCCGCTTCCAGGCTGTCATAGGTCACTTCGATCAGCCGCTCTGCCTTCCGGGAAATCTCACCCACCGGATACATCCGGCTCGAATCGCCATGCCAGCCATCGACGACCAGTGTCAGGTCGATATTGACGATGTCGCCTTCGCGTAGCGGCCGCTCGTCGGGAATACCGTGGCAGACGACGTGATTGATCGAGGTGCAGAGCGAGTGGCGATAGCCGCGGTAGAACAGTGTCGCCGGAATGGCGCCATTGTCCCGCGCAAATTCATAGGCCACCTTATCCAGCGTCGAGGTGGGTACGCCCGGCTCAACATATTCGGTCAGGATATCCAGCGCCTGTGCGGTCAGGGCGCCTGCCTTGCGCATTCCGGCGAAACCTTCCTCGCCGTGCAGCGGGATGACACCCGGCTTGCGGCGAGATTGTGCGGAAGCGTCGACAAAAGTGATCATAGAATAGTCTCCTGCGTGCCAAAATAGGGGCATCGCCGAGGGATTGGAAGCCCATCGCTCGCGCTTGACTTGGTATCGCACCAAGGGCATCCAAAAGGGCCTCAGGAATATCCAAAATGACCCAGAACGAAACCCGCGTTACCGCCGGAATGATTGTCATCGGCGATGAGATTCTCTCCGGCCGCACCAAGGACGTGAATATTGGCGCCGTCGCTGATTTCTGTACCGATCTGGGCATCGACCTCACCGAGGTGCGCGTCGTTTCCGACGAGCTCGACCACATCATCGAAGCGGTCAACGCCCTGCGCGCCCGCTATACCTATGTCTTCACCACCGGTGGCATTGGTCCCACGCATGACGACATCACCGCCGATGCCGTCGCCGCCGCATTCGGCGTCGCCTTGCCGATCAATGCCCAGGCCCGTGCCATGCTCGAAGCGCGCTGGAAGCAGACCGGCACCGAAGTCAATGAAGCGCGCCTGCGCATGGCCCGCATTCCCGAAGGGGCTGATCTCATTGTCAATTCGGTCAGCGCGGCGCCCGGCTTCCGTATTGGCAATGTTCATGTCATGGCCGGCGTCCCGGTCATCATGCGCGCCATGCTTGAAGCGCTCGCGCCGACACTCAAGGGTAGCAAGAAGGTATCGTCGATCACCATCAAATGCGCCGTCGGGGAGGGGACTCTTGGCGGGCCGCTGGCAGAGCTTCAGGAGAAGTTCCCTGATGTGAAGATGGGCTCCTATCCCCAAATGAGCCGCGACGAGGTCATGACCGAGCTGGTCCTGCGTTCATCTGATGAAGCGCGCCTTGCCGAAGCGGCCGAACAGGTTCGCGCCATGGTAATCGCTGCGCATGAAAAAGCCGGTGTGTCTCTGCCGCAAGAATGATTGGCGATCCGGCTCGGCTTTGCTAAGCACAGTCCCCACAAGCAGCATGGGGCGCGCCCCCGCCAGGAGAACACCCTTGAGCAATCCGAACCAGAAGTCATTTCCCGTCACCTGGGACCAGTTCCACCGCGACAGCCGCGCCCTTGCCTGGCGTTTGACCGGACTTGGAACCTTTGACGCCGTGGTCGCCATTGCCCGTGGTGGCCTCGTTCCCGCCGCCATCGTGGCGCGCGAACTCAATATCCGCACGGTCGAAACAGTCGCCGTCAAGAGCTATGACCACCAGAGCCAAAGCGGCATTCAGGTGCTGAAGCAGGTCAGCCAGCCCGTGCTTGATCTCGCCCGCGATGGCGGCAAGGTCCTTATCGTCGATGACCTCGTTGATACCGGCAATACTGCCCGCGTCGTCCGCGAAATGCTGCCCGGTGCCCATTTCGCCACCGTTTACGCCAAGCCCAAGGGCCGCGAACTGGTCGACACCTTCATCACCGAAGTCAGCCAGGATACCTGGATTTTCTTCCCGTGGGATCTCGACGTCGCTTATGTCGCCCCCATCTCGGGCGGTACCGACTGACAATCACGCCTCTTGGCGGAACTACGCTCTGGTGGTGAGTATTCCTCTTATCTGAGGAGCCACCACCATGAGCAACAAAACCAATATCACCGAGACAGAGCACGATCCGCACCCCTCCAATGAGGAGCGCTACGATCGCCGGGAACGTCCCGGCGGCGCCCGTCCGCCGCGCGACGACATCGGCCCCAATGACGCCGCGCATGACGGCCGCCCCCAGGAGCGTGAGAACAAGGGGGAGGCACGCAAATGAACGTTGCCAATATCCAGCTCGAAGGCCTCTACCTGGCAATCGCCTCCATCAATGAGATGCTGGTGAAAAAGGGCCTGGTCAGCCGCGAAGAAATCGATCTCGCCCTCCGCCGTGCCGAACAGAATGCGCTTGGCGATTATCGCACCGAGGACATGAGCCCGGCCGAACGGGACGCAATGGCCTTCCCGGCGCGCCTGCTCGCCGCTGCCAACAATTCAGCCGGTGACGATTTCATTCCGCCCTTCTCTGAACTGGCCAAGCTGGTCGGGCAGACCAAGGACAAATACCCCGATCAGGGCTGAGACAGGTTTGAAGGCGCCTCTATGGCCACCATGGGCGCAGCAAGGGACCATCGCAGGCCTTCCGGCAGATAGTCGATGCTGACGGCGCCGCTGGTGGAAGCGGCCACCATATGCTCGATCACCCGTCGCCCGAACCCCGTCCGCGTGGGTTTGTGCACAGTGGGACCACCGCTTTCCCGCCAGCTGATCTCGAACATCGTGCCGCCCACCAGCCGCCAGGCAATGTCCACCGCGCCGTCAGGCACGGAGAGCGCGCCATATTTGATCGCATTGGTGATCAGCTCATGTAGCGCCATCCCGATTGCGCGCGACGGGGCGGCGGAGATGCGAAACGATGGGCCGCTCATGGTGATCCGAGGATCATCGGCAGGGAGAAAGGTCGCCAACTGCAGTTGGCAGAGTTCGGCGACATCGCTGGTATCCAGCGAATCCGTATGCGCCAGCGCAGCCTGACTGGCCGCCATGCTGGTGAGGCGCGAGCTGAGCTTTGACACCATGGCTTCGACGCTCTCAGCCGATTTGGCCGTCTGCCGGGCAATGGTGTTGATCACCCCCACGAGATTGTTTGTCCGGTGCGACAACTCCCCAAGCAGGAATTTCCGTCGATCCTCAAACTGCTTGCGCTCTGCAATATCCGTTACGGCTGAGATGAGTTTAACCGGTCGACCATCCGGACCGAGCTGGGCTCGGACGACAAGATCCGCCCAGAGGAGATCCCCGTTGGCGCGCCGATAGCG
>JAAZLP010000247.1 GCA_012799265.1 Phyllobacteriaceae bacterium
ACGAATGGATGCGTGAACATGGAATTGAAGCCGCCCTTCTTGAACAAGCGTCGGCTCGCGGTTTCGCCCGTCCCCAGGCTGGACCAACCCTCCGGGCGGTGAAAGAGGCTGACGAGGGGCCGCGCGGCGCCGCTGATGCCGGGGGCTGTGTAGAGCGCAAGGTCGACATTGCCCATCAGTCCGGCCTGTTCGGTTGGCAGGCCGCAATAGGTAACACCAAGCGGGGTGTCCGGCCCTATTCTGAAGCCGCTCAGCTTTTGACCAGCCTCGTTGACCGCGAAATCGCTGAGCAGTGTCTCCGAAATCGCTTCGGGCTCCGCATCGATGAAGGCACTGCGGTGATAGGCCAGAAGGCGCAGGCAGGCATTGCGGATCGCCGCGCTTTTATCGCCGATCCAGTGGCCGAGGGGAGATGGTGGCAAATGCGTGCGGGTGACGTAGTAATCTTCGCCCGTCTGCACATCGTAGCTCTCGTCAGGACCCATGCTGACGATATGGGAAAGCACGCTGGCATCGATATTCCAGTCGACCAATTGCTTGATCATCAAAGCGATATCGTCCCGGCTCGCGCCCAGAACTGCGTCCATGCCGAAATCGGCGACAAGCGTACCCAGGTCGTCCGGCGCAAAGTATGGCGCGTGGAAGCCCAGGATAGCGTGTGGTTCGACCATGCGGTCGACATAGACTCCGACGCCATCCTGGCTTGAAAATCCCGAACCGCCCAGGAAGGCAAAGGCACAGGCCGAGTAGCAACTTGAACCGGCTTCGACCACCGTGGCCACGGCCCTTTCGCGCAGCAGCAGCGCCAGTTTCAATCCCTCGATGTAATTCCCGCCGGGGCTGCTCAATGTCAGCACGGCACAATTGCCGCCTTCTGCCGGCAGCGCGGGGACGTCGCACTCCAGGACTTCATCAAAAAGGCTCGCCAGCGTCTCGGCGTCGCCTTCCATGACCGGGCCTGCGTAATGGAGATGAGGCACGAAACGCTCGGCAGAAAAATGATTGGAGACCAGCCACATGTCTGCCGCCCAGCCCGGCGTGGCGAAGAGCCCCAAGGCTAGAACAGCCAACAATTGCCGCGCAAACAGGATCATGTCGTCTCCTCCCGAGTGCAGCGGACGATAGTGATGATGCCCAGCCTGCAATATACCCCGATCAGGGGAGGGAGATATTGCCGGCACCCCGTTAAGCTTCCGCCGATACTGAAGAATCGAGATATTGAGCAGCAATTGATGTCGAAGTTTACTGTGGTTCTGACCACCGCCGCATTGCTGGCGTTCAACGTGTCCGCGGTCTCTGCACAGGAGGCGGAGATTATCGCACTGGGCGATGGCTCGACGATCACTGTCGAGGACTATCTTCTCGAAACATCGGACACAGGCCCCACCACCATTGTGGTGAAGGCCCGGCCCAACTTCGATCCCGAGCCTTTTGGAGCCGTCCCCTCGGATGACTTTGCCCGCAAGGTCCAGCCCCTATGTTCGGGCCTCGTGCAGTTTAGCCGCGCCGCGATTGAAGAGGAGGATGCAACGGCCGTCCGTATCCGTTGGGACTTCGACCCCACTTATGACACGGGTGCAGAGGGCGGCGTCACGATCAGTCGATTTCACGAGTTTGTCTTCGCGCTCGACGGGAACCTGATCTGCATTCCACAGCCGCTGGGTGTTGGCCCGGACAATCTGGAGCCCGATCTGCCCAGCGGACTGCCCGTGGTGTTGCGGTACATCGAGCCCGGGCCGCGCGCCCGGCAGCTGACGCTGACCTACGAGGTTGCTGCCGAGCTTGCCGATATTTCGACGGAGAAGCTCGAGAACGCGGCCATAGAGCTTTGTATTCTCCATGCCGATCTCGTGCTGGCAGAACAGAACAGGTATTACGGACAACGCGAGACCGAGCTAGTGGCGCTGGCCTTTGCCCAGAGTGATGGACGCGGACAGGAGCTGGAGCGTCGGGTGCTTTTCGGCGTCGAAGGCAATCGCTGCAAGACCGGGCTGAGCCAGCCTCTGGCCGATGCCATTCGCGGCATGGCAGGCAGCGAGACCAGTGCCGATCCCAGCGAAGCGCAGCAATGAGTGCCGATCAAGGATGGCAGGCCGTCCTTCCACACGGCGAACGGCTGCTTTGGCATTGCCGCCCCAATGGCGGCGTCCAGATATCTGACTTCTTCACCCCGCGATTGCCCTTCGCGCTGGTGTTCACCGCCTTTGCAATCTTCTGGATGGCGGCGACCTCACAGATGGCTCAAATGGGCCCCGCGAG
>JAAZLP010000248.1 GCA_012799265.1 Phyllobacteriaceae bacterium
CATCCCGCTCTTTCAAGAGCAGGCTATGCAAATGGCCATTATCGGTGCCGGTTTTACGCCGGGCGAAGCCGACCAGCTTCGGCGCGCCATGGCGGCGTGGCGACGCAACGGCAAGATCGAGATTTTCAAAGAGCGCTTCATCACCGGGATGATGACCAATAAACGCAAGCGATATAGCCGCGAATTTGCCGAGCGCTGCTTTTCCCAGATCGAAGGCTTTGCCGAATATGGCTTTCCCGAAAGCCATGCGGCGAGCTTTGCGCTGCTGGTCTATGCCTCCTGCTGGCTCAAATGCCATTACCCGGATGTCTTCCTCTGCGCCCTGCTCAATTCCCAACCCATGGGCTTTTACGCGCCCAGCCAATTGGTTCGGGATGCCACCGAACATGGCGTCGAGGTGCGTGCTGCCGATGTCAACGCATCCCTCCTCGAATCCACGCTGGAGCCGACCGAGCGCCGACCGGCTGATCATATCTGGCCGCGCCATCGCCCCATGCTGGCAGAGATTCGCACTCGCCATGCCGTCAGGCTTGGTCTGCGGCGTGTCGAGGGGCTGGCGGAAAGGGATATCCTGCGCATCGTCGAAGAGCGGGGCGCGGGCTATAATTCGGTGCGTGAGCTCTGGCTGCGCACCGGCGTGCCGATCGGCAGCCTTGAAAAGCTCGCCCGCGCCGATGCCTTTGCGTCCATGGGGCTCAATCGGCGCGAGGCGCTCTGGGCGGTAAAGGGGCTGGTTGGCACGCATGGCGCCGAAACGCTGCCGCTCTTTGCTTCAGCCGGCCCGCCGGTCGACGCGGCGCCTGAAGAACCCGCCGGCCTGCCGCTGATGGGGCCGAGCGAATAGGTCATCCATGATTATTCAACCCTCTCGCTTTCGCTCAAGGGACATCCGGTCCAGTTCCTGCGACCCATGCTGATGGAACGCGGTACCACGCGGGCCGAGAACCTCGTTCACGTGCCGCCCGATATCCGCGTCGAGGTCGCGGGCCTGGTGCTGGTGCGACAGCGCCCCGGCACGGCAAGCGGGGTGATCTTTGCCACTCTCGAGGATGAAACCGGCGTTGCCAATGTGGTGATCTGGCCCAAGCTCTTTGAGGACGACAAGATGCGCAAAGTCATTCTCTCGAGCCGCATGCTCGCCGTGCGCGGCAAGGTGCAGTCAGGCCATGGCGTCATCCATGTCATTGCCGAGGAGTTTGAAGACCTGACGCCGCATCTGCTTGATCTCTCGCATGGCAAGGACTTTGGCGATCGTATCCTGGCCCGCGCCGACGAGGGCAAATCCGGCCCGCCCGGCAGCCAGAGCCGGGATCGCAATGTGCTGCGGGAAATCGAGTTGGCGCGCCGGCGCGCCTATGCGGCGCTGCCGGGTGGCCGCAATTTCCACTAGGGGATGATCTTGTCGATGGCGCGTGCCAGATCGATGTCTTTCTGGCTTAGCCCACCCGCATCATGGGTGGAGAGGCTGATGGTGACAATGGCGTAAGAATTGGACCAGTCGGGATGGTGGTTCGCCTTTTCGGCCAGAAGCGCCACCCGCGTCATGAAGGCAAAGGCCTCGGAAAAATCGTGGAAGCGATATTGCCGGCTGATCGCGTCCTTTGTGGCGTCGAAGCGCCAGTGGATCAGAGATTGCAGCGCTTCCGCCCGCGCGTCTGCTGACAGTTTGTCGGCCATCGCATCCTCCTCACATTTCACAATTTTCGGGGAACTTCCCCGGAGAAACAGCATTCGGGCCATACGCAGTTAACCTGCTGTTCAGTCTTTATTTGGAATGAGGCGCCCTCCCTGCGCCCAATGCAAGGGCTTGTTAAGGCCTCAAAGGCTCAATGGCACGGTAACAGGGAAATTTCCGTGCTGACCTCAGCTCGCAAGACAATGCCGGCACTGGACTATGTGTCCATCATCCGTTCGGTCTACAATGACCAGCGAACCTTGCTGCTTGGCGCCCTGGCCAGCGCAGCGGTCGCCGTCATCTCGGCCTACAAGGCTGATTCCCCTGAACTTTATGCTGTTGCCGCAGCGATCGTCCTTGTCGGCCTACTCCGCTTTTTCAACATGCAGGCCTTCTGGAAGGCCAATATCGGCAATGACGATGCCGAAGCTGCCGAGCGCTGGGAAAACCGCGCGCTGATGGGCGGCGGCCTTGTGGCCTTCACCCATGGCATGTGGTGTCTCGTTGCCATTCTCATCGTGCGCGATCCCTTTGCCGAGCTGGCCTCCTGCACGCTGACCATTGCGCTTACCGTGGGCATGGTGGCCCGTAATTTCGGGCTCGATCGCATGCTGACGCTGCAGATCCTGTTCCTCTCGGTGCCGCTCTGGGTGGCCATGATCCTGCGTGGCGACACCTATCACCAGCTGCTGGCAGCCTTCATCGTTGTGCTCCTGATCAGCTTCCGCAAGCTAGCCAGCGACGTGCGCGCGCTGTTGCTTTCGGCGGTTCATGGGCGGGCCGAAGTCTCCCGCCTTGCCGCCGAACTCGACATGGCCATCACAACCCTTGAACACGGTCTCTGCCTGCTTGATGAAAATGGCGCCATCAGCGTCGCCAACGACCGCGCCGTGCGCCTCTTCAGCCATCTGGGCGTTTCGAGCCTCATCGGCGCCTCCCTGGCCGATGTGCTCGACCATGTCGCCAATAGCGAGAACCTGCCGCGCAACGCCACCGACCGACTGCTCGATCTGGTTGCCAGCCGGGTTTCGGGCAAGGTCATTCTCAACCTGCCCAATGGCGGTGGCTATTACGAGGTGTCTGTCAGTGCCCGCGACGAACGCTGTGTGCTGCTGATCGAAGACATCAGCGAGCGCGTCGCTGCCGAAGAGCGCATCAGCTACATGGCCCGCCACGACACGCTGACGGGCCTGCCCAACCGCACCTGCTTTGGCGAAATCGTCGGCGCCGATCTCGACGCGCGCCGCATCGGCTCGGGCAAACCGCGCAATGTCTCGCTGATGATCATCGACATCGATGACTTCAAGCATGTCAACGATTCCTACGGCCATGTCGTGGGCGATGCGCTGCTCGTGGAGGTCGCCGCAAGACTGCAGAAATCCCTGCCCGCAGGCGCGCTTCTGGCGCGCCTCGGCGGCGACGAGTTCGTCATCTATCTCGACAAGGCCGATAGCGAGGAAG
>JAAZLP010000249.1 GCA_012799265.1 Phyllobacteriaceae bacterium
CGGGCGCGGCGTATGACGACGCTCGGTGCGTTCGACGAACTGGTCCACGACGCCCGGCGACAGGGCCATGATGCCCGAATTGGCGATCGGGCCCAGTTCCGGTGAGAGATAGCCGGATTTGACCACGACGATTTTGGCCGTGCGGGGATCGAGGCCCAACCGCGTGAAGTCGATGAGGTTGTGATAGGGGCGGCGGCGGGCCGAGAGTACGAGGTCGATCCCGCCAATGCGCACAACGGCTTCGCGCAGGCGAGGCTCGTCCGTGTCGAGGAGGAAAAGCACTTCAGCCTCGACATCGACCGGCGTGCTCGATGGATCGAGGCTCGCGCCGATATGGAGGGCGACGCTCGCGCCGACACCGGCCGCATAGGCCTTGTCTGTCGCCGCCTTATCCGTGATGCCAGCGAAGACCACGCCCGCAGCCTTCTGGCGGATCAATTCTGCCAGCACCTCGGCCCGGTCAGCAACGCCGCCGCCGGTGGGGTTGTCGCCGGATTCCGCGAGCACGACGGGATGGGTTGGGCTGGTGATGGCGCGGGTGACGCATTCTTCGATGGAGCCGGTCTCCATGCCAAAGACGCAGTCCTCGCGCATGTCCCAATAATCCTGGGCAAGCCGGGTGGCCGCGTTCTCCATGGCGGAGGGTTCGGTGCCAGTGATGATGGCGCAGGCCGTCGAACGGGGCTCGTCCGCCCAGACATAGCCAATCTGGAACGAGGCATCCCAGATGCCGGTGGGCTCCTCAACCTCGTGAATGGATGCGTAAAGGCTGCGAACGGGCTCGTCCTGCGTGCTGGTCCGTTCGCCCGGCAGGAGAACGGGCACCGGCGCCCAGCAGAGCTTCGGGCGCACGCCAGTCCATAAAGCGCGCACCAGCATGGTCACGGCACGCCGCATGGTGTCGGGCACATCGATATGCGGCGCCGTGCGGTAGGTGGAGAACATGTCGAGATTGTCGATGATCTTCTGGCTGACATTGCCATGGAGATCATAGCTGGCCGAGATCAGGACATCCGGACCGACCGTTTCGCGGACGGCGGAGATGAAATCGCCTTCGGCGTCGAACATGCCGTCGACGAACATGGCGCCGTGCATGGGCAGATAGACGCCATCCAACGGCATGGCGGCTTTAAGGCCAGTGATGATTTCCGCTTTCCAGGCCTCGTAGATGCCGCGTTCAACCGGTCCGCCAGCAATGGCGCGGGCGTGGAGGATGGTGATGAACTCGGCCGGGAAATGGGTGAGGAAGTCGAAATACTGATCCTTGATCATCGACGGCCCGCGCAGCACGCGGAAATCGACCTCGCCATTGAGCACGGGATTGTAGGTGCTGCATTCGATATGAAGGCCAGCGACTGCGATACGCATCAAAGAACTCCCGGGACTTCAGCTTCAGGATTGTGGGCGGGGCGCGACGCTCTCGGTTTGAGCTGATTGGCCAGAACCAGACTGAGGATCAGCGCCGGCAAAAGGCAGGCGATGCCGATGCGGATGCCGCTCTGTTCCGCGACAAAGCCAATGAGAGGCGGGCCAACGAGAAAACCTGTGAGGGCGACAAAAGACAGCACGGCCACATTGGCAGACGCGGCCCGGTCACCGACGCCCGCAGCCGCTGTGACGGCCAGGGGAAAGCCCACCGACACACCGACGCCGATAATGGCAAAGCCGATCAGCGCCACGGGAACGCTTGGCGCGAGATAAAGCAGGCCTCCGCCGATGACAGCCAGCGCGCCGCACAATTGGGCGGTACCAACTGCGCCGAAGCGCCGCTTGAGGAAATCGCCGCCGAAGCGGCCGGCCGCGACGAATGCCGCAAAAATGGAATAGCCAAGTCCGACGACACCGGCTTCACCGCCCAGGGCGTCCCTGAGGAAAATGGCGGACCAGTCGGCCATGGCCCCTTCGGTCATGGTGATGCCAAAGACGAAAAGGCAGATGCCAATGAAGGCCGGGCTCGGCAGTGACCA
>JAAZLP010000013.1 GCA_012799265.1 Phyllobacteriaceae bacterium
CGGCCGCTGACGATGCGACCCAGGTTACCATCCTTCACGCGCCGAACATGAAGGCCGATCCGGCGCGTCATGGCAGCCGCACCGACACCGTGATCGCGCTCGACATGAGCCGCAATCTGGTGCTGATCGTGGGCACGCTCTATGCCGGCGAGATCAAGAAGTCCGTGTTTTCGCTGTTCAATTTCCACGCTCCGGCCAACAATGTGCTGCCGATGCACTGCTCGGCGAACCTGGGTCCGGAAGGGGAAGCGGCGCTGTTCTTCGGTCTTTCCGGCACCGGCAAGACCACGCTTTCGAACGATCCTGATCGTCCGCTGATCGGCGATGACGAGCATGGCTGGAGCGATGAAGGCGTCTTCAACCTTGAAGGCGGCTGCTACGCCAAGACCATCAATCTCTCGGAAAAGGCCGAGCCGGAAATCTATGCGGCGACCCGTCGCTTCGGTACCGTGCTCGAGAACGTCATTCTCGACGAGAAGAATGTTCCGGTATTTGAAGACGTTAGCCTGACCGAAAACACCCGCGCGGCCTATCCGCTGCATGTGCTGCCGTCGATTGCCAAGGGCAGCGTTGGTGGTACGCCGAAGACTGTGGTGTTCCTGACTGCTGACGCTTTTGGTGTTCTGCCGCCGCTGGCGCGTCTGACGCCGGAGCAGGCTGTTTATCACTTCCTGTCGGGTTATACCGCCAAGGTTGCAGGCACTGAACGGGGCATCACCGAGCCGCAGGCGACCTTCTCGGCCTGCTTCGGCGCGCCATTTATGCCTTTGCACCCAACGGTTTACGGCGAGATGCTGGCCGAGCGTCTGCGTAAGAGTGGTGCGCAGACCTGGCTGCTGAACACCGGCTGGACCGGTGGTGGCCATGGCGTTGGCAAGCGCATCGACATCGCGTCGACCCGCCGCCTGCTGACGGCGGCGCTGGATGGTGCTCTCGACACTGTCGAAATGCGCGTCGATCCGCTGTTCGGCTTTGAAGTTCCGCTGAATGTTCAAGGGGTTGACGCCAAGCTGCTGGACCCGCGCCAGACCTGGGCCGATGGCGAGTCCTATGACGCCCAGGCCGCAAAACTGGTCGAACTGTTCCGCAAGAACTTCGAGAAGTTCGGTCCGGAAGCTGACGCCAAGGCCGGTCCGCAGCTGCAGATGGCCGCCGAGTAACCTTCGGTTTTCGAGCGATTATGAACGAATTATGAACGAGATTGAGACCCCGGGCCCTGCGCCCGGGGTTTTCGTTTGGGCAAACGCTGATCCAAAGCGGCGCGGCCAACAAAAAAGGCGCCTCGCGGCGCCCTGGTCTTATAACTTATCCCCGCTCAGTTCGGAGCGTAGAAGATGTGGCTATCGACAACGGCCACGCGGTTATAGGTCCGCGACCAGGAGGGGCTCACCGCATGGGTGTGATAGTAGAGAACCGACTTGGGCAGCGCACCGATCTCAGTGCCCTGGGCATATTCGGCATAGACTTCGCGGGCCAGTTCCTTGGAGCGGGCCCAGGCGGCGCGTTCACCCGGGGTATCGTCACGACCATCGCAGGCGAAGGTGAACTGGCAACGGTACCGACCCTTATCGGCGTTCTGATAGATCACGCCGCAGAGTGAGCCAGGGAATTTGCCGGAACGGGCGCGATTGACGATCACATTGGCCACAGCCAGCTGACCGGCAGCGCTTTCGCCGCGCGCTTCATGATAGATGGCCTGTGCCAGGCAACCACGTTCCTTTTCGGCAACCTGAACGCGCTTTTCAGTCGGCTGGAAGCCGTTGGCGACATAGGAGGCCAGAAGGTCGGGCGTAACGCTCGGCGCAGGACGCGCCGCTGCCGCCGGAGCGGTGAAAGCGTCGATGGCCGAGAGCGCCGTATTGCCGCCGGCGAGCGAGCCGCGGCTGATATAGCCCATCAGGACATCGGTTGTGAGTTCGGGCTGCGGACCGGACAGGGTCACATCAACCGAGCGCAGCTGCTGCTGGCGCTGGACGTAATTGGCGAGCAGTTCCGGGGTCAGCGCCTGCTGGCCCATGACGGGCGGTAGGGTTTCCGGGCCAAGGGCCGGCTGGGCGCGCAGCGAAGCGATAGCTTCGGGCATGACTTCGGGCAGAGCCAGGTTCGAGCGGGTGTCAGCGTGGGCAGGCGTGAAGGTGACAAACAGGACAAGCGCAGCAGCACATACCGCCATAATCGGCGATGCGGCGCGCGCCACCTTATTTTGCCAGCCAAACGTCATGCCCAGTCCTTACCCCTGAGCCCTACCGTTCTCTCCGGTGGGCCTTCTGTTTTGCGAGGCCACTCTTGTGGTCCCCGTCCAATCCCGGCAGAACACTAACCAAGGCGACTGCAGGAGGGAAGTCGAAATTTACGGCTGGTTAACCATAAACCTTAGCGACTTAAGACAGGGTTAATGGACGCGAGACCCTAGGGAAAGTCCTGATTTGATTGAGTTTTTGGCGTGCTGAACGGCGCCTTACCGCAAAAGATAAGGTTTTATCTATTAGCGCCGATGGTTAATCAAATCTCACGCCTTGGGGAAAACCGCCTGGTGAACGTGGACGAGACTCTGTACCACATTAATACCAAGCGAGCGGATTTCCGCGGTCGGGCCGACCAGATCCGGCACCATGATGGTCTGCATGCCGGCAGCATGAGCCGCACGGACGCCGGCATGGCTATCCTCGAAGGCGAGGCAGTGCTGCGGGTCGACGCCCAGACGGCTGGCGGCCATCAGATAGGGCTCGGGGTGCGGCTTGGGGTTCACCACATCATCGCGGGTGACGATGGTCTGGAAGAAATCAAACAGGCCTGCCGCGCCCAGATGGTGGCTGGCATGAGGATTGCGCGACGAGGTCGCGACCGCGGTCGGAATGCCCCGATCCCGCAGCGCGCTGACAAATTCACGGGCACCAGGTTTGACCGGCACACCGTCATGGCTGCGCTCGCGCATGATGACCCGGCACCGCTCGTCAAACAGGGTGTAGGGGAAGGCGACGCCATAGGTGTCGATGAGAAGACGATTGGTATGTTCGTGGCTTGACCCGACCATGCCGCGATGAACTGTGTCCGTCATCTCGAAACCAAGCTCGGCGCAGACATCGAAGACGATGGTCTTGAAGACGGACTCGGTGTCGAGCAGCGTGCCGTCCATGTCAAAAATGGCGGCCTGGAAAGGGCGAAGGGAAGTCAGGTCAGAAAACATCGTCATTTAAGGCGCTATAGGCCGATTTGCCGCCCTCCACCAGAGACAGGAATGCAAGCGGGGTCTGCGCGACGAACGCAGTCGGGCATGCTAGCGTCAAATCGCCATGACAAATTTCCTTGCCGCCGACCGACATCTTCAATTGGGCTCCAGCTTTTTCGACCCGGTGGATGCCGCCGACTTTCCGCAGACAATATTGCGTCATCGCGATCAGCGCTGGGCCAACCGGCTCGGGCTTGGCGAGTTGAGCGAAGACGCCTGGCTCAGCCATTTCGGACGGTTTGAGCCCCTGCCCGGCTCGCTGCCGCGCCCCTTGGCACTGCGCTATCACGGGCACCAGTTCCGGAGCTATAATCCCGACCTTGGCGACGGACGCGGCTTTCTCTTTGGCCAGTGCATTGATCCGGTGGATGGACGCCTGCTCGATTTCGGCACCAAGGGATCGGGCAAGACGCCCTGGTCGCGCGGCGGCGACGGGCGGCTGACGCTCAAGGGCGGGGTGCGCGAAGTGCTGGCTACCGAGATGCTGGAAGCGCTGGGTGTTTATACATCCAAGAGCTTTTCGCTGGTGGAGACGGGTGAGCAGCTCTATCGCGGCGACGAACCATCACCAACGCGCTCAGCGGTGCTGACGCGCCTCAGCCACAGCCATATTCGCATCGGCACGTTTCAGCGCCTCGCCTATCTTGAAGACGAGGTGGGGCTTGAAAAGCTCGTCAATTATGCCATCGCCAACTACTATCCGGCGCTGGCAGAGGCCGAAGACAGGCCTGCGGCTTTCCTCGAAGCCGTCGTCACTGAGGTGGCGCGGCTTGGCGCGCAGTGGATCGCGGCGGGCTTTGTCCATGGCGTGCTCAACACCGACAATATCAACATTACCGGCGAGAGCTTTGACTATGGGCCCTGGCGCTTCCTGCCGCGCTATGACCCCGATTTCACCGCAGCCTATTTTGATGAAACCGGGCTTTATAGCTTTGGGCGGCAGCCGGACACGCTTGCCTGGAACCTGACGCGACTGGCAGAATGCCTGGTGCCGATTTCGTCCATCGAGGCGCTGGAGCCAGCGCTCAATACGGTCTGGCCGGTGTTTCGGGAGCAACTGCCAAAACAGATGTTACGGCGGCTGGGGTTGAAGCCGGTTGAGGTTGAACAGGACAGCGCCTTTGTGTCGGCGCTGTTCGGGTTTCTTGGCAAAAGCCAGGTCGGGTACGAGCAATTCTATTTCGACTGGCGCGGCGGGGGATTGAGCGCGGAGCGGGCGGCGCGAAGCCCGGCGGCAGAGGGCTATGCCGATGAAGCATTCCGGCCGGTGGCAGACCTAATGGAGGCCTATGGGCCGAGCGATGACGTCAATCTGGAGCATGCCTATTTTGCGCGGGAGAAGCCGCGGACCATGCTGATCGACGAAGTGGAGGCGATCTGGGCGCCGATTGCTGAGGGGGATGACTGGGGGGCGTTTGAGCGGGCGCTGGGGGAGATTGCGGTGATGCGGGAGGCTTATGGGGTGAGGGTTTGAGGGTTTTCCCGTTGCTCTCATGTTATCCGCGTCCGCCCTCGGGGTTGATCCGGGGACCATTATTCACTTTCGCGGGTGCTGAGACTGGCCCTCGGGTCAAGCCCGAGGGTGGCGCGGTTGGGGGTTGGTTGTATTGTGGACGGGTGTGCCAAATCTCACCTTTCGCGCATACTTGTCCCCGGCCCGTCCTCGGGCTTGACCCGAGGACCGCTATCCACTTCCGCGCGTGTTGAGAGTGGCCCTCGGGTCGAGCCCGAGGGCGGGTCGGTGGGTGGGAAGCGTTGAGGGATCGAGCCGAGCAGGGACGCAAATCGGCTTGGCACGCGCTCCCTGGCCGCGATAAACCGGGAGGCCGAAAATACCGGAGGAGAAGACCATGTCCGTTTATGCGCTCGACGGGGTGAGCCCGAAGATTGACCCGGAGGTCGGGTTCATTGCGCCCAATGCCGTGCTGGTGGGCGATGTGGTCGTCGGGGCGGAGGCCGGGATCTGGTTTGGCGTTGTGGCACGCGGGGATATCGAGCGCATCACCATCGGCAAGCGGACCAATGTGCAGGAAAATTCCGTGCTGCATACGGACAAGGGATTTCCGCTGACCATTGGTGATGATGTCACCATCGGCCACGCGGCTATCGTTCATGGCTGCACGATTGGCGACAATTCGCTGATCGGCATGGGGGCGACCGTGCTCAATGGCGCGGTGATCGGGAAGAACTGCCTCATCGGCGCCAATGCGCTGATCACCGAGGGAAAGGTGATCCCGGACAATTCGCTGGTGATGGGCGCGCCGGGCAAGGTTGTGCGCGAGATCGATGCGGAGGGCGTGGCGGCGCTGACGGCTTCGGCGGAGCGCTATGTGAAGAATGCGAAGCGCTTTGCGGCGGGAATGAAGCCGGTGGGCGGGATCGGGTTTGATCCGGCGTAACAGCGCGGCAGCCCTTTAAATACCGCTCCCGTCCTCGGGCTTGACCCGAGGACCGCTATCCAGTTTCGCGTGCGTTGAGAATGGCCCTCGGGTCGAGCCCGAGGGCGGAATTTTGGGTGGGGCGGCTCAGCCGATTTCGTAGGGGACGATGCTGCGGCGGTCGAGGGGAACGGAAATGCCGGCGGCGAGCGGGGGGACGGCGCGCTGAGGGCAGTTGCGGCGTTCGCAGATGCGGCAGGAGATGCCGATGGGGTCGAACGGCGCGCGGGCCGGATCGAGATCGTCAGCGTAAATCAGCCGATCGGCGTGGGAGATTTCGCAGCCCAGGGCA
>JAAZLP010000250.1 GCA_012799265.1 Phyllobacteriaceae bacterium
CCCGCGCCTGTCGAGCCGGCTCCGGCGCCCAAGCCGACCCCGGCGCCCGCCCCTGCCCCCGCCCCGGTTGAGCCGCCCGCGACGACCATCGAAGTCCCCGGCGACGCCGTAATCCCGGGCACAGAGACCACTGTCAACGAAGCTGTCGAGAACGTCCAGCAGCAGGTCGAAAACCTCCAGTTGACCGACGCTGAAAAGGCCCAGGCTGTTGCCGATGCCCGCACCCAGGCCGAGACTGCGGCCAGGAATGCAGGCCTCACCGACGAGCAGGTCAAGCAGGCTGGCGACGCTGCCGAAGCTGCTGCAAAGACCGTCTTCGGTATCGAATAAGAAACAAAAAAGCGCGCCGCCTCACGGCGGGGCGCTTCCCCAATTTGATGCCCTGTTCAGGCCCGTCGCGCGATCTGGTTCCAAGCCAGAAGAATGATCACCGCGCCCAGGATCGAGGCAATAAAGCCCGCTCCGTCGCCTGAATTGTACCAGCCGATCTGCTGCCCCAGCCACGTCGCCAGCACCGAGCCGATGATCCCGAGCACCGTGGTCAGGATAAAGCCCTCAGGCTTACGGTCACCGGGCGTAATCCACTTGGCGATGACCCCAGCCAGAAATCCGATTAAAATAGCCCAGATAATACCCATCGTGACGCTCCCAAACTGACGCTGTCACAAAGTTCGGTATTTTGAACCCCGGATACAAGAGCCAGCCGCGACCAACTCATCCCGGAGCCCGCACCCCTCCCCAAGCGATCGAGCCAAGTTACAAGGCAGGAAAAACGCAGAGAGCCCGGAAAGCGTACTCGGGTCTAACCTCACCCACCGGCCCGCCCTCGGACGAGATCCGAGGGCCAGTCTTCCAACGCAACGAAGCTGGACAATGACCACATTGGGGCCAGCACTTGAATAGTGCGAACCCTGACGCGCCCCCTCCTCAGGGGGAGGCCGGGTGGAGGCCTTAAGCCGCGACGGGCTTCCGCTGCTCCAGCCGCTTCACATAGCCATCATTGATGAACGTCCCGAACGGCACGATGCAGGCCACAAACGCCCGCACCCATTGCATGAACGGCGCCCGCACCAGCGCAAACACGATCACCATCACCGCCAGATAGATAATCACCGCCGCGCCATGCAGCGCCCCGATCGGCGGCACCAGCCCGGGCTGGCCAAGGAACACTTGGCCGGCATGGCGATGAGGAAGAGGCCGATCGTGGTGAAACCCTCGAAAAGGGCAATGAGACGGAAACCTTTGATCATGCCGCTTCCCTAACGCCAAACCACCGCCGCAAACACGCGCCACGCCGTCGCATGCCACTTCCCGAAAAAAGCGAAAGGCCCGCCGAAGCGGGCCCCTCACTCTTCCTTTGGAGGGAGAAGCTAGACGCTGTGCTCCACCCGGTCGCGGTCGGTGACCGTGCCGAGATCGAGCACTTTCTGGATATTGGTCGCATGCCGGAAGCTCGGCTGGAGGTTTTGCCCCGTCCGCACTGCTTCGACAAAGCGCATGTAATTGGTCGGCACCGGATCAACCGCCACTTCGGTCCAGGTGCCGGTTTCGATATCGTCGCCCAGGCAGGTGAAAAGCTTTGACCAGTCATGCCGGTGCTGCACTTCGACCGAGCCCTTTTCGCCATAGATGCGCAGCCGCAATTCGTTGAAATGGCCCGTCGCCCAGCGCGTCGCATGGATCACGCCCAGCGCGCCGTTCTCCAGCTGCGCCGTCATGGCAAAGCTGTCATTGGCGTCGAGGTCATATTCCCCGATCTGGTTGTTTTCGGCCTTCTCGAAGGTTTCGAGGCGGCAGAACACTTTTGAAAAGTCGCTGCCAGCGCCATAGGCGGCAAAGTCGAGAATGTGCACGCCGATATCGCCAAGCACGCCATTGGAGCCGTGCTTTTTCGACAGGCGCCAAAGCCATTGGCTCTCCGTGCGCCAGTCGCCCCAGGCCTTGGACACAAGCCAGCTCTGCAGGTAGCTCGCCTCGAAATGCTTCACCTTGCCGACAGCGCCTGACTGCACGATTTCGCGTGCCTTCTGCAGCTGGGCAACATTGCGATAGGTGAGGTTGACCATATTGATGACGCCGGCATTCTCGGCCGCTTCGGTCATTTCGAGGGCACGGGCATGGTCGGTCGCCAGCGGCTTTTCGCAGAACACATGCTTGCCTGCCGCAATGGCAGCCATCGAGGTTGCATAGTGCACGCTGTCCGGCGTCACATTGGCGACAGCATCAAACTCACCCCAGGCCAGGGCCGCGTCCAGCGAACCGAAACCGCGCTCGATATTATGGCTGGCGCAAAAGGCCTCCACTCGCGCCGGATCAACGTCGACGCCACCCGCCAGGGTGACGCCCTCGATCTCCGCAAAGTGCTTCGCATGGTTATTGGCCATGCCGCCGGTTCCCAGAATGAGGATCCGCATAGTTCTATTCCTGAATGGGCCCTCAGGCCACGATGTTCACAGCCACTGGATGTCGCCCCGGCTAAGGCCGGGACCCATCTTGAGACACTACTTTGTCGTTCCATCTCAGGATGCCCCGCCGCGTGCCACCGGGCACGGACCCGATGGCTGGCGCAACACTCTGAGCTGGCAAACCCTACTGCTTCACTTCACCGGCATGATCGGACGCCGATAGCTTGGCGCCGCGCTCTTCGATCTTTTCGATCGCTTCGCCGACCGGCGTATTCGGCGCCTTCATCAGATGCGCGTGACGCGACCCGGCTGCCCAGTTGACCGCATTGCGCAGCACCTTGCCGACATTGGCGTCGTGATAGGTCGGATAGGTCTCGTGGCCGGGGCGGAAATAGAAAATGTTCCCGGCGCCACGACGATAGGTGAGACCAGAGCGGAACACTTCCCCCCCCTGGAACCAGGAAACGAACACCGTTTCCAGCGGCTCCGGCACAGTGAAGGGCTCGCCATACATCTCTTCATATTCGAGCTCGAAATAGGGCGGCAGATCCTTGGCAATCGGATGCCCCGGATTGACCACCCAGAGCCGCTCACGCTCTCCGGCTTCGCGCCAGTGCAGGTTCGCCGGCGAGCCCATCAGGCCGCGGAAAACCTTCGAGTGGTGGCCCGAGTGCAGCACGATCAGGCCCATGCCCTGCCAGACATGCTCCATGACGCGCTTGACGACAGCATCGTCGACCTTGTCATGCGCCGCATGTCCCCACCAGAGGAGCACATCGGTCTGGCTCAGCACCTCTTCGGTGCAGCCATGTTCAGGCTCCTGCAGCGTCGTGGTCTTGACCTCGATATTGCTGTCTTCGCGCAAAAGCTTGGCGATCTGGTTGTGCATGCCTTCGGGGTAGTTTTCGGCGACAACCTTGTTCTTTTGTTCGTGGACGTTCTCGCCCCAGACCAGGGTACGGATCGGCATTGTTCAGTCTCCTATTGCTGCGGTTCCTGGGGAATGCCGCATGTCTTCAGCGTGTGCTTCCCGTGAAAGCCGGAACCCCTATTGGCTAGTGAGGTTCCGGCTTCTCTGGGGGACACGGTTGTTGAGAAGGATGGCGAACAAGGGGCCGCCATCCAAAAGGTGATGGCTCAGCGCATTGGCTTGCCCGAAGCGTCGAAGCGGTGGAGCTTGCTCTCATCCGGCGACACCCGGACGGTCGAGCCAGAGGGATAGTCCTGCGCGCCTTCAAGCCGCACGACCACCGGCTCTTCCTGACCCATTTCGAGATAGATATAGGTGTCGGCCCCGAGGTTCTCGGTGTGGATCACGGTCCCTTCCCAGATGCCGTCATCGCGCACCTGCATATGCTCGCCGCGCACACCCAGCGTATTGCAGCTGAACCGGTCCGCTTTTTCGCCGGTGATGAAGTTCATCTTCGGCGAACCAATGAACCCGGCGACAAAAATGCTGTCCGGACGCTCATAGAGCTCCATCGGCGTACCCACTTGCTCCACCAGCCCGTCACGCAACACGCAGATGCGGTCGGCCAGCGTCATCGCTTCCACCTGGTCATGGGTCACATAGATCATTGTGACATTGTCCATTTCCTCGTGCAGCTTGGCGATCTCGATACGGGTCGCCACGCGCAGCGCCGCGTCGAGATTGGAGAGCGGCTCGTCAAAGAGGAAGACGCGCGGATCGCGGGTGATCGCGCGGCCGATGGCCACGCGCTGGCGCTGACCACCGGAAAGCTGCTTGGGCAGACGGTCGAGATACTGCCGGATCTGCAGCATGTCGGCGGCCTTCTCGACGCGTCGACGGATCTCGTCCTTGTCCTTGCCCTTTTCGAGCGTCAGGCCAAAGGCCATGTTCTCGTAGACGGTCATATGCGGATAGAGCGCATAGGACTGGAACACCATGGCGATGCCGCGCTTGGAGGGCGCGAGGTGGTTCACCACCTGCCCGTCAAACAGCATCTCGCCGGAGGTGATGTCCTCAAGACCCGAGATCAGCCGCAGCAGCGTGGACTTACCGCAACCCGAGGGGCCGACAAAGACCATGAACTCGCCCTTGCGGACTTCCAGGTCCACGCCCTTGATCACATCGACCAGGCCAAAGGACTTGCGGACATTGCGTAGTTCGATCGAAGCCATTGATTTTCTCCTAGGACCAAGACCGATTGGGCATTTTGGTCAGGCTGAGACGAAAATTTCGATCTGCGAGAACCGGACCGGAGCGTACGTTTTGGTACGTGAGGACCGGAAGCGCAGGAGATTGGAATTTGCAGGCCAGTCTGGACGAAATGGACATCGGTCTAGCCTTTGACGCCGCCAGCGGTCAGACCAGATACGATCTTGCGTTGGAAAATGAGGACGAGGACGACGAGGGGCACCGTGACGATCACCGACGCCGCCATGATCAGGCCCCAGGGGATTTCAAACCGCGAGCCCCCCGACAGCAACCCGATCGCAACCGGCACGGTGCGGGTCATGTTCGACGAGGTGAATGTCAGCGCGAACAGGAACTCGTTCCAGGCACTGATGAAGGCGAGCAGGCCCGTCGTTACCAGGGCCGGCCACATCAGCGGCAGGAACACCCTCGTGATGATGACCCACGGCGTCGCGCCATCGACAATCGCCGCTTCCTCGATCTCGACCGGCAGATCACGCATGAAGGTGGTGAGCACCCAGACGGTGAACGGCAGCGTGAAGATCGTATAGGAGAAGATCAGCGCCCAAGGCGTATTGTAGATGCCGAGGAACCGGATCAGCTCGAACAGGCCCGCCAGCACGGCGATCTGCGGGAACATCGAAACCGCAAGGATCGTCATCAGCAACAGTCCGCGCCCCCTGAACCGGACCCGGCTCAGCGCGAACGCCGCCGTCACTGCCAGGAACAGCGCAAACAGCACCGTCACCGACGCCACAAACACCGAGTTCAGGAAGTTGCGCGGGAACGAGCCGTTCGCCAACACGTCGCGATAATTGTCGAGGCTGAACGAGGTCGGCCAATAGGTGATGCGGAACAGGTCCGTGCCCGATTTGAAGCTCGTCAGGATCGCGTAATAGAACGGGAAGACGCTGACGACGACGATGACCAGCACCAGCAGGTAGAACAGCGTCGTCTTGGTTAGTTTCCAGAGATTGAACGTGCCGGTCATCAGCGTGATCCCCCGTCAAAATTCACGCGGCCCAGCCAGATGTAGAGGGTGGTGAAGAGCGCGATGATCAGGAACAGCAGCGTCGATTGCGCCGACCCATAGGCAAAGTTGTCGAAGTCGAAGAGGTTCTCTCGCGCGACCACCGACATGGTCTTTGTCGCATCCGAATTCGGCGTCAGCACATAGATCAGATCGAAGATACGCAGCGCATCAAGCACGCGGAAGATGATGGCCACCATCAGGGCCGGCCGCACCAGCGGCAGCGTGATCTTGAAGAACTGCTTGACCGGATGCACGCCGTCGATCTCGGCGGCCTCATAGATGTCCTTGGGGATCATCTGCAGGCCGGCAAGGATCAGCAGCGCCATGAACGGCGTCGTCTTCCAGATGTCGACAACCAGCACGGCGGTCATGGCCGTTTCGGCGGAGGCCGTCCAGGCGACCTTCTGCGACAGCAGCCCCAGACGCATGCCGAGGTCATTGAGAATGCCGAACTGGTCGTTCAGCATCCAGCTCCACATCTTGGCCGAGACGATGGTCGGGATGGCCCAGGGGATCAGGATCGCAGCGCGGACAATGCCGCGGCCACGGAATTCGGCGTTCAGCACCAGGGCCACGATCATGCCGAGCACGGTTTCCCAGAGCACCGACCAGAAGGCGAACCGCACCGTGTTCCACACGGCATTCCACCATGCCGGATCCACCAGCAGCCCGCGATAGCGGACCGTGCCGCTGCTCTCCAGCACCTGCCAGCGCAGGTAATTGCCTAAGCCGATCCATTCAGCGCCATAGAGATTGTTCAGCGATGCGTCGGTGAACGAAAACCAGATCGAGCGCAGCAGAGGCCAGCCGGCAACAACCAGAAGCGCGATCATCATGGGCAGAAGAAACCAGCGGGCGGCACGCGCGCGCTGCTGCGTCAGTTCGGATCGAACCGCGCGTACCGGCGTCCTCACCGGTGATACCATTGCCTCGGTAGCCATAGGCTCGCCTCCACTCCCTAAAGCACTTGCGCGAAAGGCTGCGGGCGGCGGGGATCACCCCGCCGCCCGCGATGCACAGATCTTAGTTGAGCAGATCTTCCAGATCGGCTTCGAGCACTTCGAGGTTCTCAGCAGCCGAACCATTGCCCGAGAGCGTGTTGTGGACGGCCGACCAGAACAGCGAGGACACCTCGTTGTAGTCAGACTTGGTCGGAGCAGAAGGACGCGGCACCGCGTTCTGGAAGATTTCCTTCCAGTTCGGGATGATCGGCGCAGCCTCAGCGATCTCGGCGTCGTCATAGAGCGCTTCGAGCGTCGGCAGGTTGGTCTGCTTGATGGCGCGTTCCTTCTGGATTTCATCCGAGGTCAGGAACAGGGCCAGCTCGATGGCGGCTTCCGGGTTTGCCGAATATTTCGAGACGGCATAGTTCCAGCCACCCAGGGTCGCGGCAGAGCGTGCCCCTTCGCCTTCGCCAGCTGGCAGCGGCGCAACGCCGAACTTGCCCTTCACGGCGGAGTCGTCCCCTTCGCCCAGTGCATAGGCATAGGGCCAGTTACGCATGAACACGGCGTTGCCGAGCTGCCAGACGCCGCGGCTTTCTTCTTCCATATAGGCAAGATTGCCTTCCGGAGAGATGGTGCCGATCCAGGTGCGCACTTCCTCGAGCGCGGCAATGGCCTGCTCGTTGTTGATGGAAATGGTGCCATCGGCTTCGACGATCTGGCCGCCGCCATAGGACTTCACCCATTCGAGGGCGTTACAGGTCAGGCCTTCATAGGCATTGCCCTGGAACACGAAGCCCCACATGTCGGGATTACCGGCGGCACGCTCAGCATCCATGATTTCCTGAGCGGTCGCACGCATCTCAGCCCATGTCGTCGGCACTTCCTTGCCGTACTTTTCCAACAGGTCCGAGCGGTAGAACAGCGCCGGCGCGTCGGTATAGGCCGGCAATGCGACGAGCTTGCCGTCCACGGTCTGGGACTCGATGATGGACGGGAAGTGATCCCCTGCAACGTCCGCTGCCGCTTCGGTCAGGTCGAGGAACTGATCGGCCAGCTGCGGCGCCCAGATCACGTCAGTCGTATAGACGTCGATATCGGTATTACCGGCAGCAAGCCACAGGCGGTACTGGCCGAACTGGTCAGTGGTCGAGGATGGCATCGGCACGATGGTGACATTGTGCCCGGTGCGCTCGGTAAATTTCTTCAGCTGCTCCTGAAGGAACGCCAGGCCGTTTCCGGTGTCGCCGGACACGATGGCGAGCTCAGCGGCCTGGGCAGCGCCTGCCACAAGCGTCACGCTGGTCATCATGCTGATGATGAGGGTCTTCAGTTTCATTGGATTTCCTCCCGAGAAAACATGTGCAGGGAGGCGTGCGTGAGGCCGCGGCGTTGCCGCCCGGCATGACCCTCCCCTCAAAAGTGCCCCAAGTGACGGTCTTGGCCATCAGTTTCAAAGCGCTTTGAACGAAAAGGAACCAGAGGCGCGAAACTCTGTCAAGCGCAGGCTTGCTGGATTTTTAACGAATTAATTCGCTACCGGAAAATTATCTCTACGGATCAATGGCTTATGAAAGCGCGGCACGCCTAGGTGTTAAAATCCGGCCTTTTAGCCATGATGTACGCACCTCAGTGATTTCAATCGATTTCACACCCTTGCCAGAAAATTTGAAATCGCTTTGAATGACAATGGAGGAGGAATGCGGAGAGCCCTGTTCAAAGGGACCCGCCTGCCCTATTGCGAGACCGCCTGGTTCGTCGCGCCCCGCTTAGGCGCGGCAAAGCCCAGGGGCGTTGAGGAACCGGGCAGACTGCCGACATCAGACTGAAAGACCTCGCCGAACATCTTGGCCTGTCCCAGACCACGGTCAGCCGTGCGCTGAACGGCTATCCGGAAGTCAACGAGGCCACGCGCAAGCGTGTGGCAGCGGCTGCTAGCGCGCTCGGCTATCGCCCCAATGCCAATGCCCTGCGCCTCGCCACCGGGCGGGCGGGCGCGGTCGGCATAATTTTGCGTGGCGTGGACGAATTTGGTCCCCATACCAGCGAATTTCTGAGTGGCCTCGGGTCGCGCATGGCGCTTGAGGAGATCGACCTACTCGTCTCCACCGTCCGCTCTTATGACGACGAGATGGCTACCTATCGGCGCCTCGCGGCCAGCCAGAAGGTCGATGCCATCGTCCTCCATTCCCCCACCCGTCAGGACAGGCGGGCCGAGCTGCTGCAGGAGCTCAACATCCCCTTCGTGCTCCATGGGCGCACCGAGATTGCCCGGCCCGTCGCCTGGCTCGATATCGACAATCAGGGCGCCCTCGAGCGCGCCACCAGCCATCTGCTCGATCTGGGCCACAAGCGCATTGCCCTGCTCAACGGACTGCCCGACCGCACCTTTTCCCATCACCGCGAACTGGGCTACCGCGCGGCCCTCGCCGAACGCGACGTCCCGGTTGATCCCGCCCTGATCGGCAATTCGGTCTTCACCGATGAAGCTGCTTTCCGTCTGGCCCAGGCCATGCTGGAACTGCGCCCGCGCCCGACCGCCTTTCTTGCCGGCTCGATGATGACCGCGCTCGGCATTTTCCGCGCCATTCGTCAGGCCCGCCTCGAGCTCGGCAAGGACGTCTCCATGATCGCCCATGACGACGTCTTCCCCTATCTCAACGCCGACAACATGTACCCCACCATGTCGACGACCCGCTCGTCCATGCGTCAGGCCGGCTCGCGCATTGCCGAGCTGATCATGCAGATTCTCGATGGCAAACCGCCGGAAGAAATTCATGAGCTCTGGCCCGTCGAGCTCGTCCTCCGCGAAAGTTCGACCCGCGCGCCAGACTGATCCGAGCTTTTCATCTTGCGATAGCGCCACCGACGGCGATACCAAGGTCTCAACCTTGGGAGGACCGCATGAACACCCCTTTTGTCTCCACTGACTGGCTGGCCCAGCACCTCTCAGACGCCAATCTCGTCATCGTCGACGCCTCCTGGCACATGCCCAATGCGAACAGGGATCCGGCAGCTGAATATCGCGCCGGTCACATCCCAGGCGCCGTCTTCTTCGACATTGATGGCATAGCCGATCCCACCACCGACCTGCCGCACATGCTGCCCTCGCCAGACGCCTTCTCGCGTGCTGTCGGCGCTCTCGGCATCAGCGAGAACATGACCATCGTCGTTTATGACGAACTGGGCCTTTTCAGCGCCCCGCGCGTCTGGTGGACCTTCCGCACCTTCGGCGCCAGCGATGTTCGCATCCTCGAAGGCGGTGGCCCCAAATGGCGTGCCGAAAAGCGCCATATCGAAGCCGGCACCGTAACCCGTAACCCCGCGACCTTCACACCACGCTTCGATGCCACTGCCGTCGCCAGCTTCGAAACGGTTGCTGCCCGCTCACGCGATCGCGGCGCGCGGATCCTCGACGCGCGCCCCGCCCCCCGCTTCAATGGCGAAGTGGCCGAGCCTC
>JAAZLP010000251.1 GCA_012799265.1 Phyllobacteriaceae bacterium
AAACTGGCCGAGGCCATCCGCTATACCCTGAGCCGCCGCGCCGCCCTCGAGCGCTTCCTCGCCGATGGCCGTATCGAGATCGTCTCCAACATCGTCGAACGCGCAATCCGTCCGCAGACCATTACGCGCAAGAATGCGCTCTTTGCCGGCTCCGATGGTGGAGGCCGGGCCTGGGCCACAATCGCCACGCTGCTCACCACAGCCAAGATGAACGGCGTCGATCCGCACGCCTGGCTGACCCAGACCCTTCAGCGCATCGCCGGCGGCTGGCCCAACAGCCAGATCGCCGAACTGATGCCCTGGAACTTCAAGCCATAGCGGCCTCGGCTACGCGCTTACCATCGATCCGACCCCAGCAACGTTGATCGAGGCCGTTGAAGGGGGGTGGTGGTATGCGACATTTCTGGCCAATCGACGGCTGGCGGTCAATTTCTACAGTGATCCCGACTTTATGCCGCGCAGATTAGGCACGCGCCTCGATCTCTGGCAGCAGATGGTGGGCGAAACGCGCTTTATCTCGCGCTGGATCGAGAGCGCCGGGTACCAGATTTCCGATCCGCCCCGCATCGCCAGCGCCGGCACGGTCTGGCTCGAGAACGCGGCCGGGCCGGACTGGCTGGCAGTTGGGGATGCGGCTGTTTCCTTCGATCCTCTGTCGGCTCATGGCATGACGACGGCTCTGTGGACCGGAAACGAGGCCGCAGAAGCCGTAGCGCTCGCATTAACGGGTCACGGGGCAGCACTAGATAGTTATGCGGCCCGCCTGCGCCTTGGCGTCGAGCAATATGACCGCGAACGCCGCCAAATCTATGCCCGCGAGATACGTTTCACCCATCATCCATTCTGGCAGCGGCGGCAAAAGCCGATTGACCACCGCGCTTAGCCTCCCCTCAGACATACCAATATTGGCGCGATGGCCCACAAGCTTGGGGACGACATCGAGCGCTGGCCACGCCAACATCGCTTCCATCATGCCTTGGACCAAGCGATTCCAGAACTAGAACTGCCCCTGGAATCCAATGCTGACGGCGTGGGCGGAAGCGGAGCGCTGGAGAGAGCCGTCATAGGCGGCGAACCAGGTATCGCCGTTCGCCGTCGTGAGATCGAGCTTGGCACCTAGCTTAAGAACATCGCGCCCCAACTCCACGCTCTGACCGGTGATGGTCCGACCAAGCAGGTCCGTGGCGACGGCATAATCATTTTCTCCAGCGACCCGCGCATAGCCGATGTCGCCGGTGAGGCGCAGGCTATGGCCGCCTTCGAGGTTGAACGGCGCGGATTGGATACGCAGGCCGGGGCCCGCTTCCATCCGGGCGAATTTGCCACCCGCAATGTCTAGGCCGAATATGCCGGCGCCAATTTCGCTGGCGGGCTGAATGGCCTGCACTTGTGCAGCCAGCGCCAGATAGGGCGAGACAGTGAAGTCATCATTCAGCCTGAAATGGTGGCCGACCTCGAAGGATGCGCCGAGCCCGATGCCGGATGCGCTGGAGCGCCCCACTGGGGCAAAGCTGATGCCCGATGCGCCCGAAATGTCCCGACGCTCGATCCCCTGTTGGAACAGGGAGACCTGTCCGGTGCCGTTGACGAACCAGTTGTCGCGGCTCCAGTTGCCATAGGCGCCCAGATGGAAGGCATTGGCCGAACCGCCATCATTGTTCGAGGTCAGGGCCGTGTGGGAGTAGCCTAGCGCCAGCCCGAACTGGACCTCTTTGTCGTGGACGAGGTCAACGCCGGCAAGGACCCCGCCAATCGTGCTGGCGGCCGACGCGGCGCCGTCGGAAATCGAAGCGATGCCATAGACCGGCGCGAGCCAGAGGATAGGACCTGCCGGTTCCTGCAATACCGCGTCAAAGGGAGTCGGCGTGGCATCGGCTGTGGGCATGTAGCCAAGCGGCACAATATCGCCTGTGGCACTACGCAGACCCAATGGCTGACCCATCTGGTTGCGCAGGACGCGGTCAACGGCATTGAAAGCATTGGCGCGCGCCCAGCCCGCATTGGAAAAGACCGAGGCGGTCGCGGGGGCAATGGTGGCCGCCA
>JAAZLP010000252.1 GCA_012799265.1 Phyllobacteriaceae bacterium
AGATCGACATTGAGCAGTTCGCGCGCGAGGTCCTTCAGACCGTGCCGGTCAGTATAGGTGCGCACGAGCTTGGAGGCGATCTTGGTGCAGTAGACCGGGCCGGTGACGACGCCGAAGCGGTTTTTCAGCACGGCCACGTCAAAGCGCGCATAGTGGAAAATCTTGGTGACGCCGGGGTCGGAGAGAAGTTTCACGAGGTTCGGCGCGTCATTGGCATTCTGCGGGATCTGGACAACATCTGCGCTGCCGTCGCCGGGCGAAAGCTGGACCACGCAAAGCCGGTCGCGATGCGGGTGGAGCCCCATGGTCTCGGTGTCGATCGCTACCTCGCGGCCATAATTGGAGAGGTTTGGCAAATCACCACGATGAAAACGAATGGCCATGTTATTCGGTCCGGTCTGAAATGATGCCCTGTCTTGGCACAGGCAAACGGCGATGGAAAGGCAGTCAGTCCAGCGCGGGTGCTGCTCGGACATAAAGCTTTCTTTATATCGGCCTTGCATTCCAGCCGGGGACCTGCGAAAAGCGGCTTTGAAAGTGTTGGGAAAGTGTCCCACACGCGCACTACCGCGTGCGCCCTCGCCACCCGCAAAGAGGTTTAACGTGGCCCGTTCTTCCTATCTTTTTACCTCGGAATCCGTGTCCGAGGGGCATCCCGATAAAGTCTGCGACCGCATCTCCGACGAAATTGTCGATCTGGTGTTCAGGGAAGCGCAGAAATCCGGCATGGATCCGGCCAGCGTCCGCATCGCCTGCGAAACGCTGGCAACCACCAATCGCGTCGTCATTGCCGGTGAGGTGCGCGTGCCCGAAACCCTTCTCAAGAAGGACAAGGAGGGCAATGTCCTCAAGGACGCCGCTGGCCACCCTGTGGTGAACCCGTCAAAGTTTAAATCCGCCGCCCGCAAGGCCATCCGCGCCATCGGTTACGAGCAGGATGGCTTTCACTGGAAGACCTGCAAGATCGACGTGCTGCTGCACGGCCAGTCGGCCGATATTGCCCAGGGCGTTGACGAAGCTGGCAACAAGGATGTGGGCGCTGGCGACCAGGGCATCATGTTCGGCTATGCCAGCCGTGAAACCCCTGAACTGCTGCCGGCGCCGATCTATTACGCGCACAAAATTCTCGAGACCCTGACCGATGCCCGCAAGGCCAATCATGGCCCGGCCGGCAAGCTTGGTCCGGATGCCAAGAGCCAGGTCACGGTAAAGTATGAAGACGGCAAGCCCGTCGGCGTCACCCAGATCGTGCTCTCGACCCAGCATCTGGATGAAAACCTTTCCTCCGCCGACGTGCGCGGCATTGTCGAGCCCTATATCCGCGAAGCCCTGCCGGAAGGCTGGATCAGCGACGAGACCGTCTGGCACGTCAATCCGACCGGCAAGTTTGTCGTCGGCGGGCCGGATGGTGACGCGGGTCTCACAGGCCGCAAGATCATCGTCGATACCTATGGTGGCGCGGCCCCGCATGGCGGCGGTGCTTTCTCCGGCAAGGACCCGACCAAGGTTGACCGCTCGGCCGCCTATGCGGCGCGTTACCTCGCCAAGAACGTGGTGGCAGCCGGTCTTGCCGACCGCGCCACGATCCAGCTCTCCTACGCCATTGGCGTTGCCAAGCCGCTCTCGATCTATGTTGATCTGCATGGCACCGGCAAGGTGGACGAGGCCAGGCTTGAAAAGGCGCTGGGCGAGGTGATGGATCTGACGCCGCGCGGCATTCGCACCCATCTCGACCTCAATAAGCCCATCTATGCCAAGACGGCCGCTTATGGTCATTTTGGCCGCAAGGCCGGGCGCGACGGTTCCTTCTCCTGGGAGAAGACCGACCTCGTCAAGGCGCTCAAGGCCGCCGTCGCCTGAGACCATTTCGACATTGACCGGGGGCCTCTTTTCCGCAAAAGGCGGGAGGGAGGCCCTCTTTTATTGTAAAGCTCGCTGATGTCCGACCACGAATTGCCCAAGACCCGCACCGGCGAAGCACGCGCCTTTTTTGGCCGCCGCTCCGGCAAGAAGCTGCATGGTGGCCAGCAGGCAATCGTCGAAAATCTGCTGCCCCAGGTCGAGATCAAGCTTGAGGGAGCGCTGGACCCGAAATCGCTGTTTCCCGACGCGGCGCGCATCGTCATCGAAATCGGTTACGGCGGTGGCGAGCATCTGGCGCGCAAGGCCGCCGAGGCGCCGGATACCGGCTTTATCGGCTGCGAAGTGTTTACCGGCGGCATCGGCAAGATGGTTCAGGCCATGCATGCCGCCAACCTCACCAATGTGCGGCTCTTTACCGATGACGCGCTGAAACTTCTCGTCAGCCTGCCGGATGCGGCGATCGATGAGGTCTATCTTCTTTACCCCGATCCCTGGCCCAAGACGCGCCACCACAAGCGCCGCTTTGTCTCCCCGACAACGCTGGCCGAACTCGCGCGTGTCATCCGGCCCGGTGGCTTCTTTCACTTTGCCAGCGATATCGATGATTACGCTGACTGGACCCTCGCCCATATCCTGCGCACGACGGAATTTTCCTTTGCGCCGGGCGCGCCGGGCAGCTGGCACGAGCCCTATCCCGGTTGGAAGCCGACCCGCTATGAGCAGAAGGCGCGCCGCGAGGGCCGGATGAAAAGCTTCTATTTCAGCTTCCCGCGCGCCTGACCGGCGGATCATTATGTTCGTGAGCGGAGTTTAAAATCCGTCGGAGCACTGGAACTTGCGGGGACGAGGTCCAATATCGGACTAATTCACACGGAGCGTCCCCATGTCCCCCGAGGCCATCTCGAAATACCAGGATCTCCTGGTCGTCCGTCCGACCAAGTGGACCCTGGTGGTGATCGTGCATCTGCGCGATGGCGCCAGACGCTTTAACGAATTGCGGCGCGACATGGGGAATGTGCCGCAAAAATCTCTGAGCATCGCCCTGCGCGAATTGGAACGCGATGGTTTCGTCACCCGCAGCGTCTTTCCCACCATTCCGCCGCGCGTTGAATATGAGCTGACCGATCTCGGGCGGGAACTGCTCGCCCTAGCGGACTGGTTTCACCGGTTTGCGGTCAGGCATCGGGACACGGTGGAAGCGGCGCGCGCCCGTTTCGACGCCGAAAATGGTCGACAGGACGCGCTGGATGCTACAGGCGCCGCCAGTTGATGACGACGCCGGTGGTCAGGGACTAGAGCGAAACAGGGGTTAGCGTGTCGGTGTTGAAGAGCTGCATGGCGGTGGTGCCATCAGCGTTCTTCACGAAGGCGCGGTAGTAGCTGCCCCACTGCTCAACGGCAGTTGCATCAACACCCTTGGACTGCAGCTGGTAAAGAACATAGCCGTCGTCGAAGGACGTTTCGGATTCCGAATAAACGCCGGTGCCGTCATAGGTATAGTCGGTATCGTCTGCGAGGACCGGGGCGGAAACGCCGACCAGGGCAGTAGCAGCAGCGGCGAGGGCGATCAGCTTCTTGGACATTTGGTGTTCCTTTCAGTGTTGAACACATCCCAAATGCGCAGCGGCTATCGCATCCTCAACCCATCAAATCTGCAAATTTGCCCTTGAAATTGCATCAGCCAAGACCGAGCGTTTTCCTAGGGAAATCAAGTATTTATGGCGTAACAAGGTTTCTCCAGGGAAACCTTCTGTGGCCCGCGTGACCGTCGCAAAGGTCGGTTCAGAGTGAGGGCGATGGCGGGTCGCCGCCGCCTTATCTCCATCCTTCTGACTGGCCAGACCCCTCCCGATGCCGAAGCGCATCTTGCCTTTGAGAGCCTGCGGGTCTATATGAGGCCAACATCATTGCTCTCAATCGAGAGTGGGTGCCCTGACCGGCCCCCGCTCTTTTTGTTATCCGGGACCTCAATTGGCTTTCGACCTCACCGAAAAGCGCTACATCAAGGAAACCGGCCTCGAAGCCCGCATTGCCCGCATCGTTGAGCCGGTGGCAAACGATCTTGGCTATTCCCTGGTGCGCATCAAGATCACGCCGGAAAACGGCTGCACCCTGCAGATCATGGCCGAAGACGAGAACGGCCGCTTCAATATCAATGATTGCGAAGCGCTCTCGAAGGACCTGTCGCCGGTGCTCGACGTGGAAGATCCGATCGAGCGCGAATATCACCTGGAAGTGTCCTCGCCCGGCATCGACCGGCCGCTGGTACGCCAGCGCGACTTCGAGCGCTTCATTGGCCATGAGGCCAAGGTCGAGCTTCTCGACATGATCAATGGTCGCAAGCGCTTCCGGGGCGATATCACCGCCGTGGACGACGAGGGCGTGACCATTACCCTGCCGGACGCGCAGGGGGGCACCGACCCGAACCACAAGCTGGCCTTTGCAACCATTGGCGAAGCCAAGCTGGTGATGACCGACAAACTTATGGATATGGCCCGGGCTGACCAGGAGCTGCATCCCATCGACGACGACGAGACCGAAACGGTCGAATATGCCGACGCCGACAATGACGACGACAACCTCTCCGAGGAGACGAAATAAATGGCCGTTAGCGCGAATCGCCTTGAGCTGTTGCAGATCGCCGATGCTGTTGCTCGTGAAAAGAGCATCGACCGCATGGTCGTGATCGAGGCAATGCAGGACGCCATGGAAAAGGCCGCCAAGGGTCGTTATGGCGCCGAGACCGAGATCAAGGTCGAGATCAATCCGCGCTCCGGCGAAACCCGCATGTGGCGCCTGCTCGAAATCGTCGACACCGTCGAGGAGCCGAGCCGCCAGGTCGAGCTGAAATATGCCCAGACCAAGTCGCCCCAGGCCAAGATCGGCGATTTCCTCACCGAGCCGCTGCCGCCGATGGAATTCGGCCGTATCGCCGCCCAGTCCGCCAAGCAGGTCATCGTGCAGAAGGTGCGCGACGCCGAGCGCGATCGCATGTTCGAGGAATATGCCGGCCGCGTTGGCGAGATCGTCAACGGCACCGTCAAGCGCGTCGAATATGGCAATGTCATTGTCGATCTGGGTCGTGGCGAAGCCATCATCCGTCGCGACGAATTGATCCCGCGCGAAATGTTCCGCTATGGCGATCGCGTCCGCGCCTATATCTACGACGTCCGTCGCGAACAGCGCGGCCCGCAGATTTTCCTCTCGCGCACCCATCCGCAGTTCATGGCCAAGCTGTTCATGCAGGAAGTGCCGGAAATCTACGATGGCGTGATCACCATCCGCTCGATCGCCCGCGATCCGGGTTCGCGCGCCAAGATCGCCGTGACCTCCAATGACAGCTCGATCGATCCGGTCGGCGCCTGCGTTGGTATGCGTGGTAGCCGCGTTCAGGCCGTTGTGGCCGAACTGCAGGGCGAAAAGATCGACATCATTCCCTGGACTGACACCATTGCTGACCTCGTCGTCTCGGCGCTGCAGCCGGCAGACGTGGCCAAGGTGGTTCTCGACGAGCAGGCCGAGCGCATCGAAGTCGTGGTTCCCGACGAGCAGCTCTCGCTGGCCATTGGTCGCCGTGGCCAGAACGTGCGTCTCGCTTCGCAGCTGATCGGCTGGGATATCGACATCCTCACCGAGCAGGAAGAAAGCGAACGCCGCCAGAAGGAATTCACCGAACGCTCGGCCCTGTTCATGCAGGCCCTTGACGTTGACGAGATGGTTGCCCAGCTATTGGCTTCGGAAGGCTTCTCCACCGTCGAGGAACTCGCCTATATCGAACCGGGCGAAATCGCCTCGATCGAAGGTTTCGACGAAGAGACCGCTGGCGAAATCCAGAACCGCGCTGCCGAATATCTCAACGAGATCGAACGCAAGTTCGACGACGAACGCACCCAGCTCGGCGTCTCCGATGAGCTTTATGATATCGCTGGCCTCAACGCCGCGATGCTCGCAGCTCTGGGTAAGGAAGACATCAAGACTGTCGAAGATTTCGCCGGTTGCGCCGCCGATGATCTGGTTGGCTGGACCGAACGCAAGGACGGCGAGACCAAGCGCTATGACGGCACTTTCAAGGACTTCCCCGTAAGCCGCGAAGAAGCCGAAGAGATGATCATGCAGGCCCGTATCAAGGCCGGCTGGATTGCTGCCGACGAACTGCCCGAAGGTGACGAGGGCATTTCCGAGGAGGAGGCGGTCTAAGGACCGCCTTCCTGGGAGCACCCGGCTATGGCCCGGCGCGCAGACATGGTTAGAACCTGTGCCTTGACCCGGGCAGAAATGCCGGTCGAGGCGCTGGTGCGTTTTGCGGTAGGACCGGATGACGTCCTGGTCCCGGATGTGGATGCGCGTGCCGAAGGGCGCGGTGTCTGGATCACGCTGAGTCAGGACGCTGTGGCCGAGGCGGTGAAGAAAAAGGCTTTCGCCCGGAGCCTCAAGGCCCCCGTGACGGTTGCAGACGATCTGGCGGAGCTGACACGCAAGCGCCTTGAACAGCGGCTATTGTCGTCGCTGGGCATGGCCAAGAAGGCCGGCCAGTTCGTGTCCGGTGCCACCAAGGTCAAGGTCGCGCTGGAAACCAACCAGGTCGTGGCCCTGCTGACGGCGACGGATGCGGCCGAGGATGGCCGCAAGAAGATGCTGGGCACTTTGCGGGCCCTGAATTATGCGCGGCGCGAGCAGGGAATTTCGGGTCCCGATGTGCCGCACTTTGAATTGCTCCAAAGTGCTGAAATGGGTTTGGCACTTGGGGTGGAAAATGTGATACATGCTGCCCTGACGACTGGGGCGGCAGCCCAATCGGCGCTGGAGAAGGCCAAAAGACTGGCCCGATACATCGCCCCACCGACGGAAGAACACACCGACCGCAGAGCGGCGTCCGGTGTGCTTTTGTCCGCGGAACAGGACGAAAGACGATAGGAAGCATGGCTGATAACGACGACAAGCGCACCGACGATAGCGGCGCCAAAAAGACGCTGACCCTCAAGGGTGGCGCCGGTCTGGGCAATCGCCCCGGCGGGATGGCGCGCGGCCCGTCGCGCTCGGCCGTGGTTGTGGAGAAGCGCACGCGCATCGTGCCCAAGCCCAATGCCCCCGGGGCAGGTGGTGGCGGTCGGCCGGCAGGCGCCTCCGGTGGTCGCCCGCAGGGCCGCCCGATGCAGCAGCAGAACCGGGCACCTCTGGGCCTGAGCGCGGCTGAAGCCGAGGCACGCCGCCAGGCGCTGGCTCTGGCCGGTGCCCGACAGGCTGAAGATCGTGCGCGTTTTGAGGCTGAAGAAGCCCGCCGCATCGAGGAAGAAGCCCGCCGCCGCCAGATCCGCGAGGAAGCTGCGCGTCAGGATGAAGAGCGTCGGAAGGCCGAAGAGGCCCGCCGCGCTGCTGAAAGCGTTGCCGAAGAAGCACCGCGCGCCGAGCCGGAGCGCCCGCAGCGCGAGCCGTTCGTCCCTGCCAGCCAGCGCAATGCCGGCCCGCGTGACGTGCGTGTGGTCGCGGGTCGTCCTGGCCAGGCCAACCGTCCGCAGCGTGCAGAACGTCCGGCTGGTCGTCCCGGCGAAAACGAACGTCCGGCCAGCGCCCGTCCGGGGAACACCCGTCCTGCAGGCACCGGCAACACCCGTCCGGCTGGCACCTCTGGCCGTCCGGCTGGTGACCGCCGTCCGGCTGGTATGGCGCCGATCGGCAATGTGCCGCCCGCGCCGCCGAGCGAGGCCGATGGCCGCCGCACCCGTACCGGTGCGCCGCAGAACCGCCCGACCACGGCTGCCGAGCTTGAAAATGCCCGCCGCGCCTCGCGCGCCCAGCCGGAACGTCCGACCCGCCGGGTTGATGACGGTTCCTCGCGTGGTCGCCTGACGGTTGCCAGCGCCACGACCGAAAACGATCGTGATCGCGGTCCGTCGCTGGCGGCCATGAAGCGTCGTCGCGACAAGAAGATGGGCCGCAACCAGCAGGATGCGCCCAAGATTGCGCGTGAAGTGACCATCCCGGAAGTCATCACCGTTGGCGAACTTGCCAACCGTATGGCTGAACGCTCGGTCACCGTGATCAAGATGCTGATGCAGCAGGGCCAGATGGCCAAGATCAACGACGTGCTGGACGCTGACACCGCCGAGCTGATCGCCATCGAACTGGGCCACACCGTCAAGCGCGTTTCCGATGCTGACGTTGAAGAAGGTCTCTTCGACATCGCTTCGGACGACAAGGCCGAGGATCTGACCGATCGTGCACCGGTCGTGACCATCATGGGTCACGTCGACCACGGCAAGACCTCGCTGCTCGACGCGATCCGTGAAGCCAATGTGGTCAGCGGTGAAGCCGGTGGCATCACCCAGCATATCGGCGCCTATCAGGTCGAAAAGAACGGCGCGAAGATCACCTTCCTCGACACCCCGGGCCACGAAGCCTTTACGGCCATGCGTGCACGCGGTGCCCAGGCAACCGACATCGCTGTCCTCGTGGTGGCTTCCGACGACTCGGTCATGCCGCAGACGATCGAATCCATCAAGCACGCCAAGGCGGCTGAGGTGCCGATCATCGTTGCGATCACCAAGATGGATAAGCCCTCTGCTGATCCGATGAAGGTGCGCACCGAACTGCTGCAGCACGAAGTGTTCGTGGAATCCATGGGCGGCGACGTCCTCGACGTGGAACTCTCGGCCAAGACCGGCCAGGGCCTCGACAAGCTGCTTGAAACCATCCTGCTGCAGGCCGAAGTGCTTGAGCTCAAGGTGGCTCGCGATGGTCGTGCCGAAGGCCAGGTCATCGAAGCCAAGCTCGATCGCGGTCGCGGTCCGGTGGCAACGGTTCTGGTCCAGCGCGGTACGCTCAAGGTTGGCGACATCGTGGTTGCCGGCACCGAATTTGCCCGCGTCCGCGCCCTCATCAACGACAAGGGTGAGCAGGTCAAGGAAGCCGGTCCGTCGGTTCCGGTGGAAGTGCTCGGTTTCAACGGCGTGCCCTCGGCAGGCGACCGCTTCTCGGTGGTCGAGACCGAAGCGCGTGCCCGCGAAGTCACCGAATACCGCCAGCGCGTCATCCGCGAGAAGACTGCTGGTGGCGGTGCAACCAGCCTCGAGCAGATGATGAACCAGCTCAAGGCTTCGGGCATTGCCAAGTTCCCGCTGATCATCAAGGGCGACGTGCAGGGTTCGGTCGAAGCCATCGTGGCTTCGCTCAACAAGCTCTCGACCGAAGAAGTCTCGGCGCAGATCCTCTATTCGGGCGTGGGTGGTATCACCGAGTCCGACGTGACCCTGGCATCGGCGTCCAACGCCATCGTCATGGGCTTCAACGTCCGTGCCAACAAGCAGGCCAATGAACTCGCTGCCCGCGACGGCATCGAAATCCGCTACTACAACATCATTTACAACCTCATCGAGGATGTGAAGGGTGCCATGAGCGGCCTTCTGGCGCCGGAACGCCGCGAAACCTTCATCGGCTACGCGCAGATCAAGGAAGTCTTCCAGATCACCAAGGTCGGCAAGGTTGCTGGCTGTCAGGTCACCGAAGGCATCGTGGAACGCGGTGCTGGCGTGCGCCTGCTGCGCGACAACGTCGTCATCCACGAAGGCAAGCTCAAGACCCTCAAGCGCTTCAAGGACGAAGTCAAAGAGGTTCAGGTTGGCCAGGAATGCGGTATGGCCTTCGAGAACTACGAAGACATCCGTGCCGGCGACGTCATCGAATGCTTCCGCGTCGAGACCGTGCAGCGCACGCTCTAATCGCGATCTGACTGACAATATTGAAAGGGGCGTGGCGAAAGCTGCGCCCCTTTTTCGTTAGGCGCTGATCCAGTCAAAGCATCCCGCGGGCAGGATGGATTGGCTGATCAAGAGCGCGCCCTGCGCATAGAGTTGGGCCCGATCGGCATTGACCGGGAGTTCCACCGCCCAGACCTGCTGGCTGGGATCGCTCCAGATGAGCCGCGCTTCCGCCGCCATGAGAGCATTGAATGCCTCATGGGCCTCGATACCGGGGCGAAACATGACCATGGTCGTCGTCTCGTCCGATGGCGGCAAGGCTGCGAGGGGCGCTGTGATCGCAACGGCGGCGGCGAGGGCAAGGGGCGCACTCATGAGCCGACTTGCGTCGCTCCGGCGCCGTCGCATCATGATCCCCGCGGCGAGGGGCAGAAGACCGAAAACCGCCAGCCACATGAGATCCCAGACCAGCGGATTATCGACGTCCATCCTGATCCGGTGAATGCCCAAGACCCAATGCGAGAGGACGGCGTCAACGACATGCCAGGCGCCGAAACCCATAAGCGCATTGGCAAAGAGCATTCGATCGACGCCCGGCGCCGAAAACTGGCTCCGGCCCCGCCAGAGCAGGACTAGCCCGATGGCGACGACCACATACATCAGGAGAGGAAAGGACCGTCCGAAGCGATGAGGAGGCGAATGTCGTGCCGTGCCTCCTCCAGCCCTGAAAGCAGATGATGCCATTGGAGGATCTGATGCAGCAGGATGCCATCGGAGAACCCGCCCAAACCGAAGCCAAGGGCATAGCCTGCCCAGATGAGTGCACTCCCCGGTAGACGCCCCGCGGCGGTATGGCTGGTCATGGGCTCCTCCTTCGAGCGCCCAATGCGAAAGGGGAGAGATGGTTTCGCCGCTCGACGAAGCGCAAAAAGGCCCGCTCCGCAGGAGCAGGCCTTTTGACATCATCTACGGGTGACTACGGTTTGGTCCGCAGACGACACGCCCCTTCTAAGCCATTGCGCCGGCCAAAGAACCCCCTGTTTGGGTGGGCATGACGCGCGCCGTGCCTATTGCAGAATGGACCCCTTCCGAGGGCAAGAAAAAAGGCCCGTCCTTGCGGAGCGGGCCTTTTGGTCGTCGGAAGCGGGTGACTACGGTTTGGTCCGCTTCCGACAATTCCTTAATTCTTCCCGTTAGTTAGGGAGTGTCGCCCGATCCCTCAAGGGGCCAGACGAGATAATTTACGCATTGATAACGGTTACGCGCGCGCCGACGGGAACGCGGGCATAGAGATCGATGATGTCCTGGTTCATCAGGCGGATACAGCCCGAGGAAACATTGGTGCCGATCGTGTAGGGCTCGGTCGTGCCGTGGATACGGAACAGGGTATCGGCACCGTTCCGGTAGAGATAGAGCGCGCGCGGACCGAGAGGGTTCTCTGGTCCCGGTCCCATGCCGCCGGCATAGGGGCCATAGCGCTCAGGCTCACGGGCAATCATCGACTTGGTCGGGGTCCAGCGCGGCCATTCTGCCTTGCGGCCGATCGTGGCATTGCCACGGAAGACCAGGGCCTCATCCTTGCCGACACCAATGCCGTAACGCAGGGCACGGTTGTTTTCCATGACGAGGTAGAGGTAGTGCGCCGGGGTATCGACAACCAGCGTGCCGGGACGCTCGGTGGTGTAATATTCCACTTCCTGACGCCACCACTTCGGGTCGACCTGGCGCAGATCCATGGCGGCGATGGGGTAGGGCTCACTCAGCACCGGGCCATACATGCGCAGGTAATAGGGATCGATGACAGGCTCCTGCACCACAGGCTGGCGGGTCGTCGAACAGGCGGACAGCACGGTGGCGGAAGCGCCGAGCAGGAAAAGGCGGCGGGAAATCAACGCGGAGACCTCGAAGGCAGACGGAACGGGAAGGCGGACGGGGTGAACCGCTTGGCAATCGCAATACGCTTCTAGCCCTTAACGTGTCACGAATGCGGCAAGTTCCTCGCCACAATGTGATGGTGGGTCCGAGTGTTGCAAAACATCTACACTTGGCCAGACACAAGGCCGCGAGCGCAGAATAACTGGGTGCCGATGCGGGTTTGTCAGGCGCCAGATTGTTCATGCCGAAACAAGAAGGGCCCGAATTGCTTCGGGCCCTCCGAGAAGAATTTTTAGACCGCCTTATTCGGCAGCGTCTTCCTTGACGATTTCCTTGCCGGTTGCCTGATCGACAACCTTCATGGAGAGGCGGACCTTGCCGCGCTCGTCAAAGCCCAGGAGCTTGACCCAGACCTTGTCGCCTTCTTTGACCACGTCGGTGGTCTTGGCAACGCGCTGGTCGGCCAGCTGGGAGATGTGCACGAGGCCATCCTTGGCGCCGAAGAAGTTCACGAAGGCGCCGAAATCGGCGGTCTTGACGACGGTGCCCTGATAGATTGCGCCGACTTCAGCTTCATCGGTGATCGACTTGATCCACTTGATCGCGGCTTCGATCTGCGAACCGTCCGAGGACGAAACCTTCACGGTGCCGTCGTCTTCGATATTGATCTTGGCGCCGGTCTTTTCGACGATCTCGCGGATCACCTTGCCGCCGGTGCCGATCACTTCACGGATCTTCTCGGTCGGAATCTTCAGCGTTTCGATGCGCGGTGCAAATTCACCGACTTCGCCACGCGATGCCGACAGGGCCTTGTTCATTTCGCCGAGGATATGAATGCGGCCTTCCTTGGCCTGGGCCAGGGCGGTCTTCATGATCTCTTCGGTGATACCGGCGATCTTGATGTCCATCTGCAGCGAGGTCACGCCTTCTTCGGTGCCAGCCACCTTGAAGTCCATGTCGCCCAGGTGATCTTCGTCACCCAGAATGTCGCTCAGAACAGCGTACTTGTCGCCTTCGAGGATGAGGCCCATGGCG
>JAAZLP010000253.1 GCA_012799265.1 Phyllobacteriaceae bacterium
GTTGCAAAACGCATTGCTGACCAACCGGTCAAAACCTATATTGCCATTGTTGCTGAGGCGCTCCCCGATCTCCTCCTCCCTTCGGGCCAGTGTATCGCAACGTCGAATTCCGGATCATCTCCTCCTCCCTTGATCCAATGTTCATGGCAGAGCGCATACTCCTCCGCCCTTGCTCTCTGCCCCACTTTCAGTAGGCCCTATCTTCGGATAGGGCCTCTTTTTTTGCCTGCATTCTCAAGCGACAATGCGTCACATGCCTTTTCTTTGGGCAATTTGACGCTGTGCCTAATGCATAGCTGGCATGACAAAGGTTGCATTGCTGACCATCCGGTCAAAACCTATATTGGCATTGTCGCTGGTGAAGCCGCTCCGTATCCTCCTCCCTCGGACCCGCTTCTTGCGACACCGGATTGAAACCGTATCCTCCTCCCACGGGGACAATCCACCGGATCCAAGCCGTATCCTCCTCCCACGGCGACGATCCACCGGCCTGAGCAAATCCTCCTCCCTTGCTCCAGGCCACACTTAAGATTTGGCTTCGGCCCTATCATCAGGCTCCAACTTCGGTTGGAGCCTCTTTTTTTGCCTCAGCGCACGATTCTGCATGGCTGCTTTTCCGACTCCGCGTTTGTACTTGGGCCGCCGCGGGTCAATACTGTTTTCAACGACGGGATCGTGGTGACCCGTCCCTCCAAGGTCAAAGGCCCCGGCCAACGACCGTCGCCCCGCCCCTCCCCTCGGGCGGGGCTTTTTTTTGCGCTGTGTTGAGAAGTTCGCCGGCCCAGGCCTAGACGTCGGGCAGTTCCCGCCACGGCATGTCACCATGCGTCGGCACTGTCTGGCGCTCGATCATCCTGTGAACCACAGGCGGCGTGTCACCGCGATGCAGTTCCCGTAGCGCTTCGGCATTGCCCGCATCGGCCTTCGTCCGGCGCAACTGGTGACGCACATAATCGTCCCAGGTCGGCACGTGATAACTCTCGACCCACATGTCAGGCTGCTGCAGATCGCGCAGGATCGCCCATTGGCGCGCGCCGTCACGGATGCGGATCTGCCGGCGTTCAGCCATCAGCTCGAGGAATTTCGGGACGTCAGCATAATCGATCCGATAATCGATCATCACCATGATCGGCCCGCTGCGCGGCAGCAGATCAAGCTTCAATATCGGTTCGTTGAACGTATCGAGCGGATTGAGGTCGCGGGCGCTGAAGGCAGGCAAGGGAAGCCGCAGCCCCACCGCAGCGCAGACCAAGAGCACAATGCTTGCGCCCACCAGCGCCCATTGCGGCTCAGACAGGTCGGCGAGGCTACCCCAGACCCAGCTGCCCAGCGCCATGCCACCAAACGTGGCGGTCTGGTAGAGCGAGAGCGCCCGACCCACCACCCAGCGCGGCGTCGAGAGCTGGATTGAGACGTTGAACAGTGACAGCGACAGCACCCAACTGGCCCCGGCGGGGATCAGCAGAACGTGGCTCAACAGCGGATCGCGGCTGAAGCCCAGCCCGATACAGGACGCCGCGAAGGCGAGGCACGCCACCCGAACAATCCACTCATTGCTGAATTTCTCGCGCACGCGCCCATTGATGAAGGCCCCGCCGATGGCCCCCAGTCCGAAAGCCCCGAGCAGCGTGCCGTAGATCATGGCGCCGCCGCCGACATATTCATTCGCGACAGACGGCAACAGCGCCAGGATCGCCACCGCAGCCGATCCGAACAGGAAGCCGCGGAACAACACTGTCATCAGGTTGGGAGACAGCGACACATAGCGGATTCCCGCCAGCATGGCGCTGCCAAAGCGTTCGCGCGGCATGCGGTTTGCTGGTTTCGCAGGCTTCCAGCGCCACAGCGCCCAGATCAGCGGAATATAGGAAAAGGCATTGACGAAAAACGCGGCGGCTGCGCCGGCAAAGGCCACGATCAGCCCGCCAACCGCCGGTCCGACGCTGCGCATCAGATTATAGCCCATCGCATTGAGCGTCACCGCGCCGGGCAGGTCAGACCGGGGCACGATATCGCCCATCGACGCCTGCCAGCTGGGATTGAACAGCGCCGTGCCGCAGCCAATGAGAAAGGTAAAAGTCAGCAGCAGCCAGGGACTCATCATCCCCATAAAGGTCAGCACCGCGAGCAGGATCGACACCAGCATCAACCCCACCTGGGCCACCAGCATCACCGAGCGTCGGTCGAAATTGTCCGCCAGTGCCCCGGCGGCAAGGGAAAACAGCATGATCGGCAGCGTGGTGGAAGCCTGCACCAGCGCGATCATGTTGTGTGAGTCGGTGAGCGTGGTCATCATCCACCCCGCACCTACCGACTGCACGAGCCCGCCCAGATTGGACACCAGAGTTGCGAGCCACAGCATACGGAAAGTTTCATGCCGGAACGGTGCCAGCATGGGGGGGCGGTCAGACATATTCACTCCTGGAAGCACGAGACCGACGACCTCGCGCTGTTCCAGTCTAGTCTAAGATTGAGGCAATCCAACCCGGCATCTGATATAAAAAATCATATCACCCCTGCGCCGCCATGCGGGCATGAAAAAGCCCGCCAGGACACCTCCTGACGGGCATGAAGTGGTTGGCAGACCGCAGCCTATTTGATGCCCGCGCAGAACTGCTGGATGCGGCGCACTGCCTCTTCCAGCTCGGCATTGCTGGCCGCATAGGACAGACGGAAATGACCCGGCAACCCAAACGCTGTGCCATGCACCAGCGCCACGCCGGTCTCTTCCAGCAGCGCCATGACGAAATCCTCGTCCGTCACCAGTTTGGTGCCACCAGCACTCGTCCTGCCAAGCAGCCGCTGGCAAGAGGGGAACACATAGAACGCCCCTTCCGGCGTCAGACA
>JAAZLP010000254.1 GCA_012799265.1 Phyllobacteriaceae bacterium
GCCGGATCCGCCGCCAATGACCCAGGCCACGCCCGGCTGCATCGCCATAGGACCAAACCTCGCCTGGCACGAAAGATGAAAGGAAAGAAGGAATGGTACGCCCAAGGGGAATCGAACCCCTGTTCCCGCCGTGAGAGGGCGGTGTCCTGACCGCTAGACGATGGGCGCGGAGCAAGGAACTCGAATGCTAGCTGTCAGCGACCCCGCCAGCAAGGGGGGAATGGTACGCCCTAGGGGAATCGAACCCCTCTCTGCACCGTGAAAGGGTGCCGTCCTAACCGATAGACGAAGGGCGCATCTGCTTGTCGCGTCAGCGCGATGGCCGTCGTATACGGGGACCGATCCGATTGCGCAACCCCCTTTTGCATTGATCCTGTGAGGTTTTTTCGCTTCTTGGGTTCGAATTGTGCGGAAGCCCGGATTTCCGGGCTTTCAGCAGGTTGGTCCCGCAAAAGTTTTCAACAGCCAGAGAATGTAACGGGCTTGCGATAGCCGCGCGGACGGTCGCGAACGTCCACATGAATGAAGTTGCGGCCTGGATAACACCCGACTCCGCCGACTCCATCGAGCTGCATGGCAAAGGCGATCAGCTGATCCTTGGGCACGCCAGGAATGTAGAAGTCCGCCGCCATGCATTTGGTGTGGTAGGAATTGTCCGCGCCACCGGCAGCAGAATTGTGGAAGGCGTTGCGATAGCCGGAGTTCATGACGATGCGCTTGCCGAACTTGCCTTCGAACTCCCAAATGACGAAGCGCAGCTTGGGCGAGATGCAGAGCGCATTGACGTTTTTCGAGCTGACATAGGTTCCCCAGTCCTGTCTCAGGCCCGAATAGCCCGCGCCGCTGCCGCTGGCGAACATGGCCATGGGCACACAGGCGCTGAGAACGAGCGCGGATACAGCGAGGGCGGCGAGTGAGCGAATGATTTTCGGCATGGCGCGACTTTCCCGAGGCGTGTCGCTGGTCAGCAACAGGCAATGGGTCTTGGGGTTCGGTCGCTAAAATTAGAAGGGTTTCGCTAACCGCGGGCTAAGCTACACGGTTAGCAAATCTTTAAGCGTGGCAATTTGCACGCGGGCAGGGGAGGCGGATCACCACTTGCCGGTATTGGGCATGGAAGCCCAGGGCTCCTGCGGATCGAGATAGCCATCCTGAATCAGCTCGATCGAAATGCCGTCTGGTGAGCGGACAAATGCCATATGCCCATCGCGCGGTGGCCTATTGATGGTGACGCCCATCTCCATCAGATGCTGGCAAAGCGCGTAGATGTCCTGGACGCGATAAGCCAGGTGCCCGAAATTGCGGCCGCCGGTATATTCTTCCGGGTCCCAGTTGTAGGTCAGCTCGTCCTCACCGCCTTCGTCGCCAGGCGCACGAAGGAATATAAGGGTAAAGCGGCCTTTCTCATTTTCGGTGCGGCGCACTTCTTCGAGGCCGAGGCCATCGCAATAAAAGCGGAGGCTTTCCTCGACATTGGTGACGCGCACCATGGTGTGAAGGTATTTCATCTGGGTCCTCCGTTGCTGAAATCGACACTGGCGTAACAAGGCGGGGAGGGGGCGGCAATGGCCTCCGCAGACATCAGGAGAAAATCGCAAGAACTTCTTAACTTTTGTTCCTGAATCGGACAGAGTGTGGCCCTATTGTGTGGAGTACCCGCGTGGCGGGAGCGAGTAGAGGGCGCTGGACTATGGGGGCCAAGGGCAACGGCGAGGACGGTTCCGACCTGCCAGGGACAGGGGCGGAAGGACGCGAGGGACTTTCCCACGCGGCGTCTCCGGTTGACACGATTGAAGTGGCGGGAACCATCAAATGGTTCGACGCCGGCAAGGGCTTTGGCTTTATCGTACCTGATAATGGCAGCGCAGACGTGCTTCTGCACGTGACCTGCTTGCGTCGCGACGGATACCAGACGGCCTATGAGGGCGCGCGCATCGTCGTTGAGGCGCTCAACCGCCCAGGCGGCCTGCAGGCTTTCCGCATCGTGTCCATGGACGAATCGACTGCCCGTCACCCGGCTCAGATGCCAGCGCCGCGCACCCACGTCGTGGTCGAGCCGACCTCAGGCATGGTGCGGCTTGAAGTAAAGTGGTTCAATCGCATTCGTGGTTTCGGCTTCCTCTCTGCAGGTGACGGCACGCCGGACGTTTTCGTTCATATGGAAACGCTGCGCCGCTTCGGCATCACCGAGCTGCGCCCCGGCCAGTATGTTCTCGTACGTTATGGCCAGGGTCCCAAGGGCCTTATGGTCGCCGAAATTCGGCCCGACGGTTGGGGCGACGCACCGTCTTCCCACTAAACCAGCCAGGGCTTCACCTTGACCAATGCTCATTCC
>JAAZLP010000255.1 GCA_012799265.1 Phyllobacteriaceae bacterium
ATACCAAGTTTATCCGCGCTCTTATCAGGACAGCAATGGTGACGGGATCGGTGATCTTGCGGGCATCATCAATCGTCTGGACCACATCGCCAGCCTCGGCGTCGACTGCATCTGGCTCTCGCCGATTACTCAGTCGCCACAAGCGGATATGGGCTATGACGTCTCTGATTATACCCAGATCGATCCGCTGTTCGGCACGCTGCAGGACTTTGATCTCCTGATCGAACGCGCCCATGCGCTGGGGCTCAAGGTCATCATGGACCAGGTCGTCAGCCACACCTCGTCCCAGCATCCCTGGTTCCTGGATTCCAGCGTCTCGCGCGATAGCGCCAAGGCCGACTGGTATGTCTGGGCCGATGCCAAGCCCGATGGCAGCCCGCCCAATAACTGGCTCTCGGTCTTCGGTGGTTCGGCCTGGGAATGGCACACCGCCCGCCGCCAGTATTACCTCCACAATTTCCTGACCTCCCAGCCGGACCTCAACTTCCACAACCCCGACGTGCAGGACGCCATTCTCGACGTCATGCGGTTCTGGCTTGACCGGGGGCTCGACGGCTTCCGCCTCGACACGGTCAATTATTATTTCCACGACGCCGAGCTGCGCTCCAATCCGCCGCTGGCCTCGCTCCACGGTCGTCCGGCGGTCAATCCCTACGACATGCAGAGCCACCGCTACTCCAAGAGCCAGCCGGAAAATGTCGCCTGGCTGCGCCGGGTAAGGGCGCTCATGGATCAATATCCGGGCGTTACCAGCGTGGGCGAAGTCGGCGACGATGAGCGCGGCCTCGAACTGATGAAGCAGTACACCTCGGGCAGCGAACTGCTGCACATGTGCTATTCCTTCGATTTCCTCAGCCCCAAATTCACCGCCAACCATTTCCGCTCAAAGCTGGAAGAGTTCTTTGCGGGCGACGAAGGCGGCTGGCCGTGCTGGAGCTTTTCCAACCACGACGTCATGCGCCACAATTCGCGCTGGGCGCCTTATTCGGTTTCACCGACCGATCTTTCGCGCCAGTCCATCGGCCTCATCCTGACGCTGAAGGGCACTGCGGGCCTTTATCAGGGCGGCGAACTCGGTCTCCCCGAGACCGATATCCTCCACGAGGAACTCACCGATCCCCGCGGCATCCGCTTCTGGCCCGAAGACAAGGGCCGCGACGGCTGCCGTACCCCCATGCCGTGGAACGCCAATCTGCCCCATGCCGGCTTCACCACCGGCACGCCCTGGCTACCGGTAAAACATCCCTCGGTCGTGCTCAGCGCCGACCAGCAGGAGCAGGACCCGGAATCGACGCTCAATTTCTATCGGAAAATTCTGGCCTGGCGGAAGACCAGGCCCACGCTCCGGACAGGCGACATCGCCTTCTTCGATACGGCCGAGCCTATCCTCGCCTTCACGCGCAGCGGTGATGACGGCGACCTCGTCTGCGTCTTCAATCTCTCGGCCGAAGCGCGCCGCGTGACGATAACGGGCGTTGAAGGATCGCTGGAGCCCGTCAGCAATCAGGCCGAACTCTCCGGCTCCGATCTCGTGCTGGGTCCCAATGGCTTTGCCATCCTTCCCGCCAGGCCCGGTTCGGCAAACGTCGTGCATCAGGGCGAATAGCCGTCACCCGACAAAAAGCCCCCATCACCGATGGGGGCTTAGATCTTTACATAAAGACCCGCTCATAGCTGTCGGGGTGGAAGAACTGCATCTCCTCCCCGCCACCCGGCTTGCGAACATAGGCGCGAATGCAGCCGCCCCACATCTCGACCCGTGTCGCATCCACCCCCATCTGACGCAACTGCATCAGGTCGAAGCGGCTGCGCTCCTCTTCGGTGAACTCACCACCGATGGAAATGCCAAACGACACATGCACCCCGGGGCGCGGGGCATAGCAATTATTGGCGGCCTGGGCTGCCGAAGTCAGCGCCACGGCAAAGAACAGCGTCCCGGCAAGGCGTGCAAACATGGGCAATCTCCTTCGACTCTTTCCTGCCGCTTAAATGTGGCGGTCCTGCGCCTTTTTCTCCTGCCAGCGCACCAGCACAACAACGGCCGGTATGGCAAAACTCAGCATCAGCAGGCGGATCACATGATGCGCCGCAATAAACGCCGTGTCATAGCCGAGCGCAATCCCCAGTGCGCCCATGCCCTCGAGCGCCCCCGGTGAGAGGCCAAGCCAGATTTGACCGAAAGGCATGTCCACCAACTGCGCGACGCCGAGCGTCGTCAGCGTCACAATGCCAAGGGTCATGGCAGTTGCGATCAGTCCGCCCTTGGCGGCTGCCGCAAATTCGCTGCGCGTAATGCCAACAAAGCGCGATCCGATCAGCGCGCCGGTCAGGATGAAGGTGGTAACCACCAGTGGCTGCGGCATCGCCTCAACATAAAACCCGCCCAACTTCGCCCCGGTCGCAGCGGCCATGGTGCCCAGAACCATGCCTGCCGGTACCCTGAGCCAGTTGAAGATGAGCCCGACGGCCACGCAGCCAGAGGCGAGAAGCAAAAGTTGCAGCGGGCTCATGAAAGCGCTCGCCTCGGGCGGCGGGAAGTGATCGATCGGCAGGAAAACGGTCCCGATGGGCACGGCAATCGTCAGCATCAGGATGCGGATCACCTGGATGATGACGATCTGGCGCGAATTGCCGACGCCGGTCGCCGCAATGCTGAGCACAAAGGAGAGGTGCCCCGGAAACGAACTGAGATAGGCCGTGCCCGGATCAAGCTTGAACAGCCTGGTCAGCATCCAGCCCGTTGCCGCGACAATGATCACCAGTTCCACCGCCAGTGCCGCGATAGAAATCGGCCAGCTGGCGATCAGGGTCAGGCTGTCCGGCGCAACGCTCGCGCCCATGGACATGCCAATGAGGACGAAGGCCACGTCGCGCAGCCGATCCGGCATCGCCACCGGCGCCCCCAGCATCGCCCCCAGCGTCACCGCCAGCGCACCACCCATGAGCCACCCCGCCGGCAGGCCCAACAGGCTTGCCACGCTCCCACCAGCGGCAGCGATGGCAATCGTCAGGGCGGTCTTGAGCACAGTGTTGCGGGAGGGCAGGGAGAATCGGGCGGGCATTGTTTCTCTATACCCCACCCTTGCACCGGCCCCACCCTCCCCCTTGAGGGGAGGGCAAGCAAAGCTTGGGTCCAACGGACCCTAGCGGCGCTAGGAAGGGGGTATTCTTCGACGTCCGCCGTCTAAGCGATAGGTAGCGCCTTTTCCACCAGCCGTGCCCAATAGCTGACGCCCACCGGAATGGCCTCGTCGTTGAAGTCATAGGTGTCCGTGTGGAGTTCGGAGGAATCCCCGTTGCCGAGGAAAATATAGGCTCCCGGCCGCTCGTTGAGCATGAAGGAGAAGTCTTCGCCGCCCATGGACGGCGCCACGTCATCGTCGACGCGGTCCGCGCCCACGACATCGCGGGCAACCTCTGCCGCAAAACGCGTCTGCGCCTCGGCATTGACGGTCACCGGATAGCCGCGCGCATAGCGGATGCTGGCTTTGGCGCCGAAGCTGGCGGCAAAGCTCGGGACGAACTCATTGAGCCGGGCTTCGATAAAATCCTGCACGCCGCCATCGAGCGTGCGGACCGTGCCGGTCACCTTGGCAGTGCGCGAGATGACATTGTCGGCCTCGCCGGCCTCGATCATGGTGACGCTGAGCACAGCACTTTCCAGCGGATCGAGATTGCGCGACACGATGGTCTGCAAAGCCGTTACCAACTGGGCGGCGACAATGATCGGATCGATTGTCTGCTGCGGCCGCGCCGCATGACCGCCGAGACCCTCGATGTCGATATAGAACCGGTCCGTCGCGGCCATGATGCCGCCGGTGCGGATGCCAAAATGACCCAGCGGCATGCCCGGCCAGTTGTGCATGCCATAGACCTCGTCAATGGCCACCTTGTCGAGCAGGCCATCCTCAAGCATCACCTTGCCGCCGCCGCCACCTTCTTCGGCCGGCTGAAAGATCAGCGCAACGCGCCCGTCGAAATTGCGCGTCTCGGCGAGATATTTTGCAGCGCCCAGCAGCATCGCCGTGTGGCCGTCATGACCGCAGGCATGCATTTTGCCATCGGTCTTCGAGGAATAGGGCGCGCCGGTTTTTTCCGTCATCGGCAGCGCGTCCATGTCGGCACGCAGACCGATCGTCCGACCGCTGACATTGCTGCGGCCATTGATAATGCCGACTACGCCCGTCCCGGCGAGCCCGGTGATGATCTCGTCACAGCCGAATTCACCCAGTTTCTCGGTCACAACGCCCGCGGTGCGGTGGACGTCGAACAGCACTTCCGGATGGGCGTGCAGGTCTCGGCGCCACTCAGCGATCTCGGTTTGAAACTCGGCAATACGGTTGATGACGGGCATAAAGTGACCAAAGCTGTAATCGATAGGGCAATGTCACTGCCCGGATGGCGCGCGTCAACACTCCGCGCGCCACTGTTACAACAAGTCTCAGTTCTGCGCCGGCGGCGCAGCCACAGAGCAGGGTGAGTATGAGAGGTCCGGTGCCGGTTTCGCCGGCGGGGCGGCCACCGAGCATGGCGAATAGGAGAGATCCGGTGCTGGCTTTGCCGGTGGTGCAGCCACCGAGCAGGGTGAGTATGACAGGTCGGGTGCCGGCTTCGCCGGAGGTGCTGCCACCGAACACGGCGAGTACGACAGGTCCACTTCCGGTTTGGCGGTCGGCGCGGCCACTGAACAGGGCGAG
>JAAZLP010000256.1 GCA_012799265.1 Phyllobacteriaceae bacterium
AGCTCGTCACGCTCGCGCATGGTGACGCGGGCCTTTTCGGGATCGTTCCAGAATTCGGGAGATTCAGTCTGCGCGTTCAGCGCATCGAGACGGAGTTGTGCTGTATCCCAGTCAAAGATGCCTCCTCAGCAGGGTCAGAACCTGCTTGATTTCGGCAACGGTCTTTTCGATTTCCGCGCGCATTGAAGTTTCCTGTGTTGCGCGCCCCGTTTATCCAAGAGGAGGCCGCCGATCAACCTTTTGACGCCCCTCAATCGCCTCAGCGGTTGAGCTTGCGGAAGCGACGCAGCGCCGCATCCCGCTTCAGGCGCGACACGCGCTCGAGGAAAAACACGCCATTCACCTGATCGATCTCATGCTGGGCCACCCGCGACGGAAAACCCTCCAGCGACACCACTGACCTGACCCCGGCTTCATCGTCATACTCGACCTCGACCGCATATGGTCGCAGCACATCGACCTCAATCCCGGGCAGCGACACCGATCCCTCGGCCCCCACCGCCGTCTCCGTGCTGGCCGCAATCACCACCGGATTGAACATCACCCGATAGTCCCGCGCCTCTATCGACCCCATGCTCACCACGACCACCGGCTCCACCAACCCGATATGGGCGGCCGCCAGGCCATAAGCACGATGATGCTCGGCAGTGGACAGGAGATCAGCGCCAGCCTCGCGCAAGGCATCATCAACCTCGCGCGGTTCGGCACGGCGGGAGAGGATCTCGTTCGGGTATAGGGTGATAGGTCTGTGGGTCACTGGCATTGCTGGTGGTACGAGGATACGATTTCCACTCGTACCACCTATGCAGCGCTCCGGTAACTCGTGCAACTTGTGGCAGACCCAGAAGTGCGCACCTGAGTACGATGACTAGCCTTTCTGAAGGATATAAACTCGAACAAATATAACTATTTATAGCCTCGTGTTCAAGTTTAGGGTTAGCCTCAGGCGACCTGCACCATCTCGGCGAGAAGCGGGTTGTGCGCCCGCTCGTCCGGGCCATAAACGTAAAAACCTGTCCCCGATTTGCGACCCAACCAGCCTGCCTCGACCATTCTCTTCAGGAGGGGTGACGGCCGATATTTGTCGCCACCTAGCCCAGCGTGGAGCACTTCTGCCGCGGACAGGACGGTGTCGAGACCGATAAAATCCGAGAGTTCCAGCGGCCCCATAGGATGGTTCGCCCCCAGCCGCATGGCTGTATCGATCGAGGCAATATCGGTCACTTGCTGCTCCAGCAGGATAGCTGCCTCGTTGAGAAGCGGAATAAGCAGTCGGTTGACGATGAAACCCGGCATATCGCGCGAGCGCACGACCGTTTTGCCGATGGAGGTCAGCAGGTTCTCGCAGAAGGCCAGCGTCGCCTGATCTGTCCGATCTCCCGCGATCAGTTCGACCAGGGCATCATCGGAACCGGATTGAAGAAGTGAATGCCTACAAAGCGCTCTGGCGCCTGCACCGCCCCGGACAGCGTGGTGATGGAAATAGATGACGTATTGGACGCAATGATTGCGTCACCGGCCAGATGCGGCAGAAGGCTGGCGTAGACGGCCTCCTTGATCTTGGCGTTTTCGGGAACTGCCTCGATCACCAGCCGTGCCGCACTCAGGTCGCCCAAGCTGTCGACCGCACGAATCTTGCCAAGGGCGTCATTGCGCTGATCTGCAGCGATGGCGCCCTTTTTGACCTGGCGGCCGAGGTTTTTCCCAATCAGCTCAATAGCCGCATCAACACGTGCACGATCAAGGTCGTACAACAAGGTCTCGATGCCGCCGAGGGCCATGACATGAGCGATGCCACCGCCCATCAGCCCCGACCCGATCACTGCAACGGCCCGATTGTGCATCTCGTGCTGGATATTTGTCATTCTGCGCGCTCCACGATGACGGCAATGCCCTGGCCACCGCCAATGCACATAGTCGCCAGACCATAGCGGCCGTTAACGCGAGCCAGTTCATGCACCAGTTTAACGATGAGGATAGCGCCCGTAGCACCCACCGGATGACCCAGGGCGATGGCGCCCCCGTTGGGGTTGGTTTTGTCGGCTGGCAGATCCAGCATCTGCGACACCGCACAGGCCTGCGCTGCGAATGCTTCGTTGGATTCGATTACATCCATGTCCGCAAGGGACAGGCCGGCGCGCTCTAAAGCACGGTTTACCGCCGTGACTGGGCCAATTCCCATGACCCCCGGCTCGACCCCCGAATGTCCATAGGCAACAATCCGGGCAAGAGGACGAGCATCGCGACGCTTCAGCACATGTCTCCAGATTGAGATGAAATGGCTTGCGCGCAGGCACG
>JAAZLP010000257.1 GCA_012799265.1 Phyllobacteriaceae bacterium
CCCGCCTTGATTCTGTGCGCGCCGTCGATTTGTCCGGACAACCCATTGCGGTATTATAATACCGTTTGTATCTTGGAGAAGACTAAACGACAGAGGTGGCCAGCCATGCCGCCGGTCCGGCGGTCATCTGGGCAGGGGGCAAGCCCCCGTGCACCCCCAAGAACGACGAGGTTGACAATGCGATCATGCGACAAGCGGTTCGAGATGCGCCTTCCCAAGCAGGAAAAGCGTGCTGCCGAGACCATGGCACAGACCAAGGGCATCACGGTGTCGGAACTGCTGCGCCGTGCCCTGCGGGCCTATGCGGCAATGCCGGAGCCGCTGGGAAAAGACGACCGCCTATCTGTTGCTGCCTTGCGCCGCCGGATCAATGCCATTGAGAGCCGCCTTGAAGCGAGCACTAACTCGGGCATCGTCGCCGATCTTGATCAGGCTCGCGCCGACGCCGGGGCGTTGCTGAGTCGGTAAAATGCTTATCAAGGCCACCCGCATTCGGACGACGACCGGAGCCACGGAGCTGACCCGGCATCTCACCCAGGGCGATGAGAACGACGCCAACGTCGTGGTCCGTGGCACCGTCGCGGACCTGCACGATGCGGTGGCCGATGCGAAGCACTTCAATCGCCTATACGCACTCCGGCACTTCATCATCGCCCCCGAGATCGCCATGGACCGCCAACAGTTCGAGCGAGCCGCAAGGGCGCTGGGGGAGGAGTTCGGTTTTGATCCGGATGTTGCGGTGGTAGTCGAACACCAGAAGCCCCGCGCCATCGCCGGGGTGTCTGACCGTCATTGGCATCTCGTCGTGGCTGAGACCAACCCGGCCACGGGCCGCGTTCTCTCCAACAGCTTCAGCCACCCACGTCACGAAAAGGTGGCACGGTTGCTTGAGTTGGAATTCGGTCACCCATTGGTTACCGGTGCGCACGATGTTGCGGTGCTGGCAGCCCTTCGGAGCGACGGTCATGGCGATATTGCCGACCGCCTTGCCAACGCCCTTGGGCGCGGGCCGAAGCCAGTTGCGGCCTACACGACAGAGGCGCATCAGGCTGGGAAACGCCTTGGCGTCGATCTGGCTCAAGCCCGTCAGCATATTCGGGAAGCGTGGGCGGTCAGCGCCGATGGCGGCGGTTTTCGCGCCCGCCTTGCCGACCATGGCCTCGAATTGGCGGTGGGCGATAAGCCCGGTGTCATCGTTATCCGTGACACGGCCACCGGCACCATTCTCGGTGCCGCCAATCGTCTCGCCGGTGTTCGCCGCGCCGAGTTCAATACCCTCCTCGAAAGGAAGCACCATGACTACCATCACACCACCGAACGCTCCGAATGCCGCCCAGATGCTCCTGCAGGACACAGCCATTCTCAAGCGCGACTTGACCACGATTCTGGAACTGGCAAAGGCGACGGCATTGCCCCTGAACGGCGAGAAGGCGTCAGTCCTCGACACGATGACCGGACTGCTCCAGATGATCGTGGACGGAGTCGAGCAGAACCGGCAGGCCATCGAGGTTCTGCATCAGAAGCTCAACGAACCGGGCATCGCGAGCGTCCTCAGGAGGATGATCGACGCGGACTAACCGTCGCCATCGCCAACGCGGCAGCCGCGCTGTTCGCCTTGTCGAAAACCGGTATCGGTCAGTCCCAGACAGAGCGCACCCGGCAGCACCTGATAGCGCTGGAAAGGCAGGCAAGGGCCAAGATCGCAGCCACCGAAGGCAAACCAGAAGGGGTGGTATCTAGTCGACTGCATGCGGCTCGCCTTTACCGGGATGGCACACACGCCCAGCATGCGGAAGCGCTCAAGGCCTACCGCGCGGCTCAAGAGCGGTTGGCTGCTTATCCTGAGCCCCGGCGCACCTTTGCAGATCGCCTGCTGGGGCGGCAGCCGGACAATACCAACATCCGGGCATTGGAGCATGACGTGGCCGCTGCCCGTGCCAATCTCGTCAACGCCGAGAAGACGGTATCAGGTGCTGACGGTCACCTGGCGTGGGTAGAGAGAACTGAGAGGGCCGAGCGCGCCCAGTATACGGCTCAAGCGGAAGTGCAACGTCGGGCCGGGCAAGAAATGCTGGCCGAGGTCGCGATGGCCCAGAGGTTGGTGAAGGTGTTTCCGGCTCTTGCCTATACCGGCCCTGCCTTCACGGCATGGTCCGGCGGCAAGGTCGAGCGGAAACGCAGGCGGGGGTTAAGAGACCCATGGGCGCGAAACATATGGGGCTTGCCGGTTGATTTCGGGTGAGCCGGTCAGACCCCAATCTCGGCTATCGACGCTGCAATATCGGCGATGGAACGGAAAAGCACCAGTTCATCGTCGCGTGAGGGCATGAAGCCCCGCCGCTGCCAGAAGACAGCAGCGTCCGGATCGACGGCATTGACCACGAGGGCACGACCGCCGATCAGGCGAGATGCTTCGACGCAACGCGTCAGAGCATGCTTGAGGAGGCCGGTGCCAACCCCACGCCCCGCCCATTCTGTGTCCGTCGCCAACTGGCCAAGCAGCAGACAGGGCACCGGGTCGGGCGGTTGCCCCGTCCGGATGAATCTCGGCATGGTCGCTGGCACGATGGCGGTCGGCGCAAGCCCATAGAAGCCGACGACACGCCCCAACTCATGCACCACCATCACGGCGGTGAAGCCTTTGGTCTGGTTGGAGAGGGCGCGGTTTTGCAGCCAGTGGTCCAGCACCGGCTTACCGCAGGAAAACCCCGACACGTCATGGTGCGCCGAAAGCGGCTCAGGAAAGGAAAGAGCCACGGATCAGTTGCCGCTGCCTTCTGTTTCCCATGGCGCTGGCCGCTGTATAACCTCGACCATTTCGCGGACAGGGCGACCCGGTTGTGCCAAAGCGTCCATGAAGTCGCTGAACCCTTCCGCGCTCATGCGGATCGGCATGGCCTGCATGAGGACATTCTCGGCTTCACGCACCGCTGCATCTCGGACAAAATCGGTGCGCGACCGGCCACGCAAACTGGCCGCTCGATCGATCATTGCGATGTCAGCTTCGGGCAACCGCATTGAGAGCGGATGATCCTTGCGTTCGGCAATATTTGGCATGTCACGCCTCCTGCATTCATAACAGGAAATATAATCGATGTATTGCAATATGCAATACACGAATCATTGTGCTGGTGCCATGCCCTGATCCGGACGACCATCGTACGGACAGGATGGATTCGCGCTGCGCGATCCAAGCGCAGGACTGGCCTTACTGATGCACGACACCGAATTCCCCGAAGACATAGAATTTCCCGACGACAACGACCCGCCCGAATACTGGGCTGTAGCGGATGGCGATGGCCCGCGCCCGAACCGGCGGCGCATCAATTCGCCGGAACGCCGTGCACTCGATCAGGCGCTGGCCCAGCGCCTCGACCGGCTCGGTGCAAGCCCGTGGACCAAGAAGGTTAAAACCATGGTCGAGGTTTCCACCGGCAAGACATTCTGGGACGTTTCACCACGCATTGAGCATTGGTTGTTTGCTGGCCCGGCCAAGCAGCGGGCGGCAACGTTCAACGCCATATTCAGCGCCTTTCACGCTCAGGCCGACACCTCCGGATTTCGTGGCTACGTCCTGCGGACGCCATTTGAGAAGGTGCCCCTCGGGGGACTAGCCAAGGCTATCAAGGCGCTGACGAAACGCTATGGTCGCGTTCTCGCCAACGCCACGCGCGATGGCCTTGCCAAGCCTGTTGCCGTGTTCGTCCACCCACGTTTGGATACCGAGTTGAACGTGTGGGACTTGCATCTGCATTGTATAGCCGATGTCATTGAGGGCATGGAGGATCGGTTCTTCCTGCGCCTGGCTCTTAACTTCTCGACACCAAAAAGTATTTACGAAATCGAGAACATGGCCGCGTGGGCGAATTATTCTTCCGCGTGGGTTTTGGACCATCGGGACATCAAGAATTGGCCTGACGCTGCGGTGCTTGAATTCTGGAACCTCAAGGCCCCCCAACTCATCCGGAAGGCTGGCGATCTTGCGATCTTTGCCCGGGCGATCAAGGGCAAGGCTCTCGGTTGGAAGGGCGACAGGGTGGTGATAGCGGACAAGGAACCCCGCCAGAAGCGTCAGGATGGCCGTGGGCACCCCTTACGAAGCAGCCAGCAGGTGGCCTACGCGGAGGTCCGAATTGGTGGTCGTAGGAGGCGCTGCGCCATCTTCAGCTACGACCGCCAGGAGGCCCGCCGCAGCGCCTGGCGTCGGGAGCCGTCGAGGCCTGCGGTCACGCCCTCGCGCGCGTGGAAGAAAACACCTACGACTACCGGCTCGATTCCATCCACGCCTATTCGAGGTCATTCTGCTCTGCGTGACGCCCGCCGCCTTCGTCGCCGGATCGCCCTGTGGGAGACGATATGGCCGTGGGGGACATTGGAACACCCACCCGGCCCGATCCGGAGGCGTTTGGAGCGGTCTGGCGTCGTCGTGACCAAGAGCCGACAAAGACGCGCTGGAACAGGCAGGCAGCGTTCAGGATAGGCGCATCAGCTCGTTGCCGCCGTTTCTGGGACCCGCTTCGCAAGGCGCGCCAATGTCGACCGCGAACATCCCGTGGCCTTCTGGATCGTGCTCCAGCTCTGTTTCGCCTTGAGCATTTCGACAATGGCCGAGTTGCGCTTAGTGTTCTCTGGTCGTCCCGCATATTTCCCGTGGGCCTTGGCCTTCTCAATGCCTTGCGCCTGCCGCCTGCGGCGGTCGTCATAGTCTTTTCGGGCGATAGCAGCCAGCATGTCCAGCAACATGCCGTTGATCGCCTCAGACATTCGGGCCGTGAAGTCATCATCGACGTTTGCTGCATGCCGCCATGACGTTGGAAGGTCCAGCGCCACGACACGCACCCCGATGCGTCTGATTTCAGATCGGAGCTTCTCCCAATCTTCAGCGTTGAGACGGCTCAGACGGTCCACCTGTTCGACAAGGAGCACATCTCCAGCTCGACTGTCTGCCAATAGCCGAAATAGCTCAGGACGCTTCAATGACGTCCCGCTCTCGTTCTCGGCATAGAACGAGGCAATGGTCAGGCCGTGCTCGTCGGCAAACGCCTCAAGGTCAGCTCTGGCTCGGCTTGCGTCTTGCTCATTGGTGGAGGCTCTCAGATAGGCTCGAACAAACACCTGTCACGCCCTAAGGTTCGTTATAGATGGTGCGATAATACTTGGTTCGCCAAGGGTTGGCAAACCATATTATCGAACCATGCTCCAAGGTGGTTCGCGAACGGCATACCCATTTGAGCCGACGTTTTCAGTAGGATGACCTGCCGCCCAATAGGCCATCAAGCGATTCGCCCGCCTCGACCGAATTCAGTCGAAGGACACAACATGCAACGAGGGCTCGCATATCCACATCGGTTACCGTCAGCAGGTCGAAGAAAGAATGGCCATCTTCGCGGCACATGTCCTCGGCAAGCCGGTCGTAATCAATCGCATGGAGTATCGCGACGATCAGGCATTTCTCACCTGAAGACGCTGGCCCAAACGCATCTTGGATGTTCTGGACAAATCCGTCGTTGAATTCTCCGCCGAAGTCGGACCGCCTAGCCAACGCTTGAGAGCGGAAATGGTCCCAATCGTCACAATCGCCTAACGGAACGGTGGACAGGTACGGGCGTTACCCGGTTGACCTGTACGCCTATTAGACGTACATATCCATCGACCAACAAGCGCCATAGGAGGCGAGAATGCTTGCTTTCCACGATGAGACGCAGGGCATCGACGAGCGGAACACGGAGCGGATGAACTTCCGCACCAAGCCGCGCATCAAGAAGGCCATCCAGCAGGCCGCCGCTTTGTCGGGCGTGGACGATTCCGTTTTCACCATGAACGCTGCGTATCAGTCGGCCATGGAAACCATCGCGGCGCATGAGCGCACAGTCTTGCAGCCGGTGGATCATGCCGCTTTCTTTTCGGCATTGGACAACCCGCCAGAAGCGACCGACCGCCTCAAGGCTGCATTCGAGCGTCACCGGACTACGACCGTTTCCAAGTGACGGCAACGGACGAAGCCGAACCCAACATCATCGCGCCGCTCGATCCTGAAAAACACGATCGGGCGGCATTCTCTTGCGGTGTCGACCAAGTCGACAACTTCTTCAAGCGAACCGCAAACAAGCTTGCCACCGCCGACAATCTGCGTGTGTTCGTGATGACCAAACCCGACGGTGATCTGGTCGGTTTCTATGCGCTCAATGCCCATGCGGTGGACTATTCGGACCTGCCGGAGAAATACGCCCGCACCCGGCCAGGCCACGGCAGCATCCCGGCCGCCTATATCTCTATGATCGGTGTTGATGAACGCCACCAAGGCCACGGATATGGCGGCGACCTGCTTGTCGATGGTTTGCGCCGCATTGCCAGCGCGGCCAATCACATCGGCATCGCGGTGGTGATGCTGGATGTCCTCGATTGCGGAAATGCCGACAAGACGGCCAAGCGCAAATCCCTCTACGAGGGCTATGGCTTTACGCCCTTGCCATCGAACCCTCTTCGGTTGTTCCTGCCCGTCGCTACGGTGCGGAAACTGCTAGGCTGTAGTGACGATTTAATTATTTCAGCCATAACATGATGCTTGCAAGCTTTATGAAGCCGAGGAAGTTTGCGGCGAGCTTGTCGTAACGGGTTGCGATGCCGCGCCACTGTTTGAGTTTGGCGAAGAACCCTTCAATGCCCCACCGGTTTTTGTCGACGAATGTAACCTCGAAATTCCTTAATTACTCGCCGCGGCACGATCACTTTTTGGAGTCACCCGTATTTTGAGATCTCATATCGAGCCTCACTTTTGACGGGTGATTCCGAACGTGCGCCGAGAAACTGAATACGTTGCCGGACTCGTTGGACAGGTGCTCAATGCGCAGCACCGTTTCGGCGATATGATCCAAGACAAGGGCAAGGTGTCGATCGACCTCGTCACCGTCATCCAAAAGGCACTTGGCGTCCTGGAGGTGGGAGCGGATTTGTCTGTATTTCATCTTGATCTCCGTAGCCCCCATTTCACCCTATGGCGCCAAGATCGACCGAAGCTTAAATTATTTGCCCCAATTGTATTCATTCAAAGGAGCACTTTCGCTGTCATGAACAATGTAGGGATGCAACGACAGCCATGAATTTTGACCCGACCTAGGAATAGCGAGTACGGGTGCTCCATTCGCGCCTCATGCCTCGACCCACCCATGCAGCTGCCTTAAACGTGTTGTTCGTCAGGCCCTCTGCAAAACAGGGAAGGTCAGGACGGGTTGATCAACGCCCCATATCTTACATTGCTGCCGAGTTGGTGTTGCGTGTCCCTGGGCGCTTGGATGCATAACGACTGGATGCGGCACTATTCTCAGATGGGCTCAGCCGTTACCCTATGGTGGTCAGCTTGACCATTGGCCACCAGCGTGGTCCACTGCCCCTGTTGGCCGCCCAAAAACCCCGGTTTTCGGCGTCTTTCGGGCAACATTAGTTTTGCTGCGAATCCAGGTTCCCCAGCCAATCTCTCCCGAAATTTCCCACCTTACGCGCTCCTGCCCGCATTGACCTGGCAGTCAGGAATGTCGGCGGCGTTAGCAGTACCTTGCGCTCGCGCTGAGCG
>JAAZLP010000258.1 GCA_012799265.1 Phyllobacteriaceae bacterium
CCCGCCGCTTCGGCATACCAGTCGAGATGCTTGCGCGCGGCGCGCAGGCCCACCTGCATGCCGTAATCCGACAGCATCTCTTCGTAGTGGCGCTGGATCAGCGACACGAGCTCCGCGCCTTCGGGCGCGTCAGGCGGTGTCTGCCCATCGAGCGAAGCGCCGATCTGGCCGACATTCCAGGGCCGCCCCTGCGCGCCACGGCCCAGCATGACGGCGGCTGCGCCGGATTCGGCCAGCGCTGTGCGGGCGCTTTCGATGTCGACAATATCGCCATTGACCACGACAGGAACCGGCACGGCTTCCACCACGGAACGGACAAGGCTCCAGCGGGCGGTACCCTTGTAAAACTGCTGGCGGGTGCGACCATGAACGGTGATCATCTGCGCACCGGCACTCACGGCCAGCCGCGCGATCTCGGGCGCATTGAGACTGTCGTCATCCCAGCCCAGGCGCATCTTGACCGTTACCGGCTTGCTGGTCGCGCCGGCGACCGCCTCGACGATTGCCAAAGCCTGATCCGGCACGCGCATCAGGGCAGAACCCGCATAGCCATTGGTCACGCGCTTGGCCGGGCAGCCAAAATTGATGTCGATGATATCTGCGCCGGCGTCCTCGGCGATCCGGGCGCCTTCTTCCATCCAGCGCGGCTCGCATCCCGCCAGCTGCACCATATGCGGGAGGCCGCCTGACTTGCCCAGTTTCTGCACCATGCCGGCATGGCCAGTGGTCAGCGCAGCGCTCGCAACCATCTCGGACACGACCATGCCGGCGCCATAGCGCTCGGCTATTTCGCGGAAGGGCCGGTCTGTGATGCCAGCCATCGGCGCGAGGAAGGCGCGATTGCGGATCGCGTGCCCACCGATGCTCAACGCGCAGGCAGTCTCAGTCACACATTGCCCCGTAAATGATCAGATTCAAAACAGTGCCTGCACAATAATCATTTTCGGCCTACGCGCAACGCATTCCGTTGCTTGTATTTGCGTATTCCTGCCCTGCTCTTGCCGCATGCCAGTACCCCGGCTAGACCCGTGGAAGCGTCTCTCATTGTGTTGCAAAGTGCCTTCATGTCCGCTCGTTCGAAGTCCATCGCCGTCATCGTCGTCGCCGCAGGAAAAGGCGAGCGCGCCGGCGCTGATGGGGCGACTGACCCGAAGCAATATCGCCAAGTTGGCGGCCAGCCTGTACTCACGCGGACGATCTCTGCCTTTCTCGCCAGCGGATCGATTTCGCAGATCGTTCCCGTGATCCATCCTGATCATGCGGAGCGCTATGCGTCTCTCCAACTTGCTGACGAGCGGCTGCTGCCTCCTGTGCATGGCGGGGCGACGCGGCAGGCTTCGGTGCTGGAGGGGCTGCAGGCGCTGGCCCCCATGCGACCCGACATTGTGCTCATTCAGGATGCTGCGCGCCCCTTCGTTAGCGTAGCGCTTATCGACCAGGTCATTGCGGCACTGGATGACCATGACGGCGCGCTGCCGACCCTGCCGGTGACAGATACGATCAAGCGGTCATTGGACGGCCAGGATGTCGCCACCACCGAAGATCGCCGCCAGCTTTTTGCCGCGCAGACCCCGCAGGGCTTTCGCTTCGGGCCGATTTTCTCGGCTCATATGCGCTCGGGCACGGTGCGTCGGGAATTTACGGACGATGCCGAGATCGCCGAATGGGCGGGCATGCGCGTCGCCATGGTTCCGGGCGAGCGCAACAATATCAAGATCACTCATCCCGAAGACTTTGCCCGCGCCGAGCGCATCCTTGGAGACAGCATGAAGACCGAGACCCGTATCGGCACTGGCTACGACGTCCATTCCTTTGTGCCGGGCGACCATGTCTGGCTCGGCGGCGTGAAAATCCCGCACCACGCGGGACTTAACGGACATTCTGATTCCGATGTCGCCCTGCACGCCCTGACCGACGCCATCCTCGGCGCGATCGGCGAAGGCGATATCGGCTTTCATTTCCCGCCCAGCGAGGATCAATGGAAAGGCGCAGCGTCCACCATCTTCCTCCGGCATGCCGGGGATCTGGTGGCCAAGCGTGGTGGCCGTATCGTCAATCTGGACGTGACAATTGTCACGGAAGCGCCGAGGATCGGTCCTCACGCCCCTGCCATGCGTGCGGTGATCGCCGAGACCCTGGGCATCACCGTGGACCGCGTGGCGGTGAAGGCGACGACCAACGAAAAGCTCGGATCTGTCGGGCGGGAGGAAGGTATCGTGTCTATTGCCAGTGCCAGCGTGGAACTTCCGAGGGTCGACTAGATGGTGACAAAGACGCCAGCCTCACCTCAAAAAGAAACAGCACCGCCTCCCCCGGCAGGAGCCGCTTCGGTCGGCAAGCAGATCATCGACATCCTGGCAGAGCGCAAGCAGACCATCGTCACGGCAGAAAGCTGCACCGGCGGCCTGATCGCCGCCGCGCTCACGGATATTCCGGGCGCCTCCGCGGCGCTCTATGGCGGCTATGTCACCTATGCCAATGCGGCCAAGTCAAAGATGATCCAGGTGCAGCCGCGCCTCATCGGTGATTATGGCGCGGTGAGCAACCAAGTCGCCCGGGCCATGGCGGACGGCGCGCGCAATACTGCCAAGTCCGACTATGCGGTCGCGGTGACTGGCATTGCCGGGCCGGATGGCGGCAGCGAGAAAAAGCCGGTCGGGCTGGTTTATGTGGCGGTGTCGTCTGATCTTGCTACCGTGGTCATCGAGCACAGGTTTGGTGATCTCGGTCGCGACGGTATTCGCAAGGCAACGGTGCAGGCGGCGCTCGATCTGGTGCTGCAGGTGCTGACCAGCGACGAGAGCTGAGCCCAGAAAGCGCTATTCCGTGGTGATCTGGTAACTGCGCCGGATCGCTGCGGTTTTCTCTGCCCACTCGGACGCCTTGGTCCGAGCCTGATGGGCGTCGAAGGCGGCTTGGTCCACGAACAATTCCTCGACCTTCCAGATCAGCGGGTCGTCGGTCTCCGTCACCTCGAAAGAGAGGCACCCCGGTTCGGCGCGGGTGAGCCTGGTGTGTTCGCCCAGATATTGGCGTACGAGCGCACTATCGGCAGCCGTCGAGCAGATCAGCTGGCCGCTTAGGCGCACCTTGGCCACCTCTATTCTCCGAACCGACGATCGGCCTCGTCGCAGAAGGCGCGCATGATTTCTTCCTGCTTGGCGGCGAAGGCCGGTTCGGCCACGGCCGCGATCAGCGGATTGGAAATCTTGAAGTCGATCTCGAAGCGGATGCGCGTCCCCTGCCCTTCAGGCTCAAAGCTCCACTCGCTGTCGAGATAGGAGAACGGCCCGTCGACCGCCTTGACGCGAATTGTTCGCGCGACGGGATCCAGCATTACCCGGCTCGTATAGGCCTGGGTGATCGGACCAAAGGACAGGGTCATCCGTGCCAGCCGCACATCGGCATTGCGCGCGGACGGATCGGGGCGCACGTGCATCGCCTGACAATTGGGAATGAAGCGCGGATAATGTTCGAGATCAGCGACGATCTCGAACATGCGATCCGGCAGATGCGGCACATGCCGCTCGAAAAAGCGCTTCATTCAGTGGCCAAGCCTTGCCATGCGGTTTGCACGCAACCGGGCAAAATCCTCGCCGGCATGGTGCGACGAGCGGGTCAGCGGGCTGGACGAGACCAGCAGGAACCCCTTGGCCATTGCCACGGTGGCAAAGGACTTGAACTCTTCCGGGGTCACGAAGCGCTGCAGCGGATAGTGCTTCTTGGTCGGCTGGAGATACTGGCCGATGGTGAGGAAATCGACATCGGCGGAACGCAGGTCGTCCATCAGCTGGAGCACTTCATTCCGCTCTTCGCCGAGGCCAACCATGATGCCGGACTTGGTGAAGATGGTAGGGTCGAGTTCTTTCACCCGCTGCAACAGGCGGATCGAGTGGAAGTAACGCGCGCCGGGACGGACCTTGAGGTATTTCGACGGCACGGTTTCGAGATTGTGGTTGAAGACGTCAGGCTTGGCTGCAACGACGATCTCCAGCGCCCCCTCCTTGCGGAGGAAGTCCGGCGTCAGGATTTCGATCGTAGTCCGCGGATTGCGAGCGCGGATGGCCAGGATCACATCGGCAAAATGCTGCGCGCCGCCGTCGGCCAGGTCATCGCGGTCCACCGAGGTGATGACCACATGTTCGAGGCCCAGCTTCTCGACCGCCTTGGCGACATTCTCTGGCTCAAACGGATCGAGCGGGCCTGGCATGCCGGTGCGGACATTGCAGAAGGCGCAGGCGCGGGTGCAGATTTCGCCCATGATCATCATGGTCGCGTGCTTCTTGCTCCAGCATTCGCCGATATTGGGGCAGCCGGCTTCCTCGCAAACAGTGACGAGCCCGTTCTCGCGAACGATCTTCTGCGTTTCCTTGTAGACCGGCGAGCCGGGCGCCTTGACGCGGATCCAGTCCGGCTTGCGCAACACGATACTGTCGGGCCGATTGGCCTTTTCGGGGTGCCGCGGACGGGCGGCGGTGTCGATGAGCGTGACCATAAGAGTCCCTGACTGGGCGATGCCCGTTATATCGCTCCCTTGGGCCGCCGGTTCAACCCGGCATGCGCCCACGTCTTCTTGACCTTTGGTGCCAGAGGCACCGGCTAGCCGATGACCTCGGCAGTTTCAACCCAATCGCCGCCGCGCGACGCCGAAAGGATGCTGGCCTGAACCATGGCCAGCGAACCCAGATTATCTTCGCCGGAGCTGAAGCCAACCGGCTGGACACCCGTCTCAATGACGCGGGCCATGGTGTGTAGCGTGCCGACACGGTCGGCAAATTCGATTGTATCGAGCGGCACCGCCTCCTCAGGGCCATCCAGCACCCGCAGGCCGAGACGGTCGGGGCCGCGCTGATCCCGGAAATGATCGCGCGAGGACCAGGAGATGACGCCTTCGGCGCCGTCCATAACCCATTCACCAGCCCAAGGCGTAACCGGTTGGGCACTCATCCAGCTGGCGCGATAGGTCACCACGGTGCCGCGCGCGAATTCGATGGTGACCACGCCAGTCGGATCGAACTGAAACGGACTGCCTGGCGGGTTCCAGGTGCGCGCCGATAGTCGCTTTGGCTCATCGCCGAGTACGAAGCGCATCAGATCGAAATGATGGATCGACATATCTGCCAGAAGCGGGTCAGGCATGTCCCAATAGCGATAGCCCTGGGTGGGACCATGGCGCCGGAAATCGACGGACACCATGCTCATGGGGCCGAATTTGCCTGACGCGACCAGATTGGCCGCCGCAATCGGCGCCGGCTGATGGCGATAATTCTGGCTGACCATGAGCAGCTTGCCCTGCGCCTTGGCGAGCGCCACCAGTTCCTTGCCCTGGGCAATAGTGGTAGTGAAGGGCTTCTCCACCAGCACGTGATAGCCGAGTTCAAGGCAGCGCTTGACGACAGGATAATGCGCTTCGGTCCGCAGGGTACAGAGCGCCAGCGAGGCCCCTGCCCTCGACGCCGCGTCATCGAGGCTGGTGAAGCAGAGTTTGGGGTCTATCCCAAGCTCGGTCTGCACCCGCGCAGCAGCGTCCGGATTGGTATCCACAAAGCCGACCATCTCGACATTGGGAACTTTGGGGATAACGTCCTTGGACCAGCTGAAACCCCAGGCCCCGAGCCCGATCTGGATTGCCTTGACCATGTGGATAACTCCTCTGGTTCGTGCTTCCTGCCTTCAATGTCATCCCAACCAGGGTCGGGATCCATTTTGGGGCTATCGCTCTACCGCTTCTCAGGATGGGCCCCGGCTTTCGCCGGGGTGACAGCCTGAGCTTGGGTGAGCAATCAGATATTCAGCGCGCGCCCATAGGCGTCGAGCACGCTTTCCTTCATGGTTTCAGAAAGCGTCGGGTGCGGGAAGATCGTGTGGATTAGCTCTTCCTCGGTGGTTTCGAGGTTCATCGCGACCACAAAGCCCTGGATCAACTCGGTCACTTCCGCGCCGACCATATGCGCGCCAAGCAGTTCACCCGTCTTGGCGTCGAAGATGGTCTTTACGAGGCCATCCGGCTCGCCGAGGGCAATCGCTTTGCCGTTGCCGACGAAGGGGAAGCGGCCGACCTTGATCTCGCGACCAGCTTCCTTGGCCTTGGCTTCGGTGAGACCAACGCTGGCGACCTGCGGTTCGCAATAGGTGCAACCGGGCACCTTGGACTTGTCGAGACCGTGGACTTTTAGCCCCGCGATCTTTTCGACCGTGATGACGGCCTCATGCTCGGCCTTGTGCGCCAGCATCGGCGGGCCGGCGACGTCACCGATGGCCCAGATGCCATCGACATTGGTCTTGCCATAGCTGTCGATGACGATGGCGCCGCGCTCGGTCTTGACGCCCACGGTTTCGAGGCCAAGGCCTTCGATATTGCACTGCACGCCGACTGCCGAGATCAGCTTGTCGCCAGCGATCTGCTGGGTCTTGCCGTCCTTGGTTTCGACATGGGCAACAATGCCGTTACCGGTCTTTTCGACCTTGGCGACCTTCGCTTCAGTCAGGAACTTGATCCCGCGCTTTTCGAGACGCTTGCGCGCCAGACCGGAAATCTCGGCGTCTTCGACCGGCAGGATCTGCGGCAGCAGCTCGATCACCGTCACTTCGGCGCCCAACGACCGGTAAAAGGAAGCGAACTCGATGCCGATTGCACCGGAGCCCATAACCACGAGCGACTTGGGCATTTCGGCAGGCTTCAGGGCCTCGAAATAGGTCCAGATCTTGTCGCCATCTGGCTCGATGCCGGGCAGCACACGCGGGCGCGCGCCGGTGGCGATGATGATGTTCTTGGCCTTGTAGGTGCCTTCGCCCAGCGCGTTCTTCGGCACCGGACCCTGCGGTTGCACGATCGGCTTCTTTGAGGCCGCGACCTTGACCTCACCCGTCTTGGTGATGGTGGCCTCACCCCAGATGATGTCGACCTTGTTCTTCTTCATGAGGAACTGGACGCCATTGTTCATCTGCGCGGCGATGGCGCGCGAACGCTTGACGATGCCGTCGAGGTCGAAGCCGAATTTTTCGGCGGTCAGGCCATAGTCCTTGGCGTGGCCCATATGACCATAGATCTCAGCCGAACGCAGCAGCGCCTTGGTCGGAATACAGCCCCAGTTGGAGCAGATGCCGGCCATGTGCTCGCGTTCGACGATGGCCACCTTCATGCCCAGCTGTGCGCCACGAATGGCAGCCACGTAACCGCCGGGACCGGCGCCGATAACGAGAAGGTCGTATTGGTCAGCCATAAGGGCCTCCAGATAGTTTTGGGGTCAAAAACCCAGTATGTGTTTGACGAGCGGTGCCAGACCCTCGCCGATCGCGCGGGTGTTGGCTGCGTCGAGATGAACGCCGTCGAGTGGCGAAGCGACAGCCACGGTCGAGGCATCGAAGAAGCCGGTATTCCATTCGGCCGCGCGCTTTGCGTAGTGGCTCGTAAATTGCCGCGCTTCGGCGATGGCATGATCATAGCCGCCGAAATGCCCCATCATATCGGCATTGTCGGTTTCGCAGACCAGCGGCGGGGCGACGAGGATGATCTCGGGAGCCGCTTCGCCCTTGCCGGCATGGTGACCGCGAATGATCTGCACCAGGCGACGCATGCCGAAGGATGCTTCAAGCGCCGATCCGCAGATGGCTGGCTTGAGGTCATTCGTGCCGAGCATGATGATGATCAGATCAAGCGGCGAATGGCTTTCCAGCAGCGTCGGCAGGATGCGCCCGCCGTTCCGGTCAGCATTGGCGTACCAATCGTCCGAGACGGTGGTCCGGCCGCCGAGACCTTCCGCGATCACACGTGCCTTGCCATCAAGCGCACGCTCAAGGGCTGTTGGCCAGCGGTCTTCATAGGCGTGGCGGGGGCCACCCGGCAAAGGGTTGGCCCCAAAAGTCAGGCTGTCGCCATAGGCAAGGATGGTTTTCATCGCCCTGCCCCTTAGGCCAGCATCATCACCGGGTTCTCAATCAGGCTCTTGAAGACCCCGAGCACTTCCGCACCCAGCGCCCCGTCGACGGCACGGTGGTCACAGGAGAGCGTGGCGGTCATGAACTGGCCGATCTTGATTTGACCGTTCTCGGGATAGACGCGCTCCTCGCCAGCGCCGACCGCGAGGATAGTGCCATGTGGCGGGTTGATTACGGCCGCAAAGTGCTTGATGCCGAACATGCCCAGGTTGGACACCGAAGACGAGCCGCCCTGATATTCGTGCGGCGCCAGCTTCTTGGACTTGGCGCGGGTGGCCAGATCCTTCACCTCATCGGAAATTTCCCGCAGGGTCTTGGTGTCGCAGGATTTTACGACCGGCGTGAAGAGACCGCCCGGCACCGAAACGGCAACCGCGACGTCCGAGCGCTTGTGATAGAGGATCGCGTCGCCAGCCCAGGTGGCATTGGCGGCGGGAACGCGCTGCAGCGCAATGGCCCAGGCCTTCATGATGAAGTCGTTGACCGAGAGCTTGAAGGCAGGCTTGCCTTCCTTGTTCTTCGGCGCGGTCGCATTGATCTGTTCGCGCGCCGCCATCAGCGCATCGATCTTGCAGTCGACGGTCAGATAGAAATGCGGAACAGTCTGCTTGCTCTCGGTGAGGCGCGCGGCCACGACCTTGCGCATGCCGTCGTTCGGCACGAGCTCGTAGGAGCCTTCCTCGTAGAGCGCGATGACCTGGTTCTTGCTCATGCCGGTCGGCGCAATGCCTGCGGCAGGCGCGTCTGCAGCAGCTGCGGCCTTGAGCGGCGTCTTGCCGGACTTGGCCGATTCCACGTCCGCCTTGACCACGCGGCCCTTCGGGCCTGAGCCGGAAATGGCCGAAATGTCGATCCCGGCTTCCTTGGCAAGCCGCTTGGCCAGCGGCGAGGCGAACACGCGACCGCCTTCGGACTTTGCCGGAGCCTTTGCAGCAGCAGGCGCGCTGGAGCCGGTATTGGCATTGGCCGCGGCGGGTGCAGGCGCAGCAGCCTTCGGGGCTTCTGCAACAGCGGCCGGAGCCGGCTTTGGTGCCTCCGCCTTCGGCGCCGGCGCAGCATCAAGGCTTTCGCCCTCCTGCAGCAGCACGGCGATAACGGCATTGACCTTCACGCCCTCGGCGCCTTCGGCAACGAGAATCTTGCCGATCTTACCTTCGTCCACAGCCTCGACTTCCATCGTGGCTTTGTCAGTTTCGATCTCGGCGATCACGTCGCCAGAGGAGACGGTATCGCCTTCCTTGACGTGCCACTTGGCAAGCTTGCCTTCTTCCATCGTCGGAGAAAGCGCCGGCATGGTGATATCAATTGGCATCCCGGGTCTCCTTACGAGCGATAGGTCACGGCGTTGACCGCCGCGATCACTTCATCAACGTTGGGCAGTGCCAGCTTTTCGAGGTTGGCGGCGTAAGGCATCGGCACGTCCTTACCGGTCACACGCAGGACTGGCGCATCGAGATAATCGAATGCCTCTTCCATGACGCGAGCCGAGAGCTCGGCACCGATACCGCCCTGCGGCCAGCCTTCTTCAACGGTCACCAGACGGCCGGTCTTCTTGACCGATTCGATGACGGTCGCGCTGTCGAGCGGGCGCAGCGTGCGCAGGTCGATCAGTTCGACGTCGACGCCGGCCGCAACCAGCTTTTCCGTCGCCTGGGTGGCATAGCGCATGCCCATGGAGAAGGAGACAATGGTCACGTCTGCACCCTTGCGGGCAATGCGCGCCTTGCCGATCGGCAGGACGAAATCATCGACCTTCGGCACGAGGCCAGTCGAATTGTAGAGGATTTCGTTTTCGAGGAAGACGACCGGGTTCGGCGAGCGGATGGCGGCCTTGAGCAGGCCCTTGGCGTCAGCGGCGCTATAGGGCGCAATGACGGTCAGGCCCGGCACATGAGCGTACCATGCCGAAAAGTCCTGGCTGTGCTGGGCAGCAACGCGGGCTGCCGGGCCGTTGGGGCCGCGGAACACCATCGGCGCAGTCACCTGACCACCGGACATGTAGAGCTGCTTGGCGGCAGAGTTAATGATCTGGTCGATGGCCTGCATGCCGAAGTTCCAGGTCATGAACTCAACGATCGGCTTGAGGCCAGCAAAGGCGGCACCGACGGCCAAACCGGCAAAGCCGTGCTCGGTGATCGGCGTATCAACGACGCGGTCAGCGCCAAATTCCTGCAGCAGGCCCTGGGTCACCTTATAGGCGCCCTGATACTCAGCGACCTCTTCACCCATGATGAAGACGTCCTTGTCGCGGCGCATTTCCTCGGCCATCGCCTCATTGAGCGCCTGACGGACGGTCAGCTCGACCATCTCGACGCCTTCCGGCAGGTCCGGGTCATTCTGCGGCTCAAACTTCGGCGCGGCTGCAACGGCCGCAGCGGCAGCCGGCGCTTCGGCCTGGACCATGCTCGGCGCCGGTTCTTCGGCAGCGGCAGGTGCCGTTGCTGGCGCTTCACCCAGCTCTTCCCCATCGGCGAGGACCACAGCGATCGGGGTATTCACCTTCACGCCTTCAGTACCTTCGGCAATGAGCAGTTCCTTGACCACGCCTTCGTCAACCGACTCGACTTCCATCGTTGCCTTGTCGGTTTCGATTTCGGCCAGCACGTC